>CALRQQ020000113.1:0-8809 GCA_943370345.1 Chitinophaga pinensis | reverse complement strand
AGGTGCTCCGTTAATGCTAATGATGATCTCTTCTTTCTTATTGCTGCGGAAGGAATAGAGATCCGAAGGCATGGCTTCCTGGCGGGCCCATCCGGGGATCCGGATCTTCATCGTGAAAGCGAGTTTATCTTTTGACTGAATGATGAACTTCAAATCACCATTGAAGGGATAACTGTTCTGCTGCTCGATGGTCAGTGATTTTTTTCCTATGGCTATACTGGCGGTACTGGCGGCAAAAAGATTAACATACACCTCATTGCCCTGCTGTGCATACATATAGCCGGGGACAGAAGGCAGGAGGCGACAGACATTCGTAGGACAGCAACTGCATTCAAACCAGCCGCTGCGTTCGGCTTCCATATCGGGATGCTTGAAATTGTGCCTGATCTGTAAAGCATTGGTATAAAAAAAAGATTTGCCATCGAGTCCTACCCCTGATAACAACCCATTGTATAAAATTTTCTCCAGCAGGTCCACGTATTTGGAGTCACCGTGCAACTGGAACATACGCTGGTTCCAGTACACATTGGAGATGGCCGCACAGGTTTCGTTGTACGCCGTACTGTTGGGCAGTTCATAATTATCGCCATAGCGTTCACCGGCACCCACGGCCCCGGCTCCCCCCTGTACATAGAGTTTCTTGGTGACCTGGTTGATCCAGATACTATCGATCGCATTGAGTAATTCTTTATCGCCAGTAAGAGCGGCCACATCCGCCACCGCGGCATAGAGATAACCGGCGCGTACGGCATGACCGATCGCTTCGCGTTGTTGAACCACCGGCATGTGATCCTGAAAATAGGCTCCGCTTTTCCAGGGATCCTTGCTCTTCGCGTCATAGCCTTTGTAATGGCCTCTTTCGAGGATGAAGAACTTTGCAGTATTGAGGTATTCGGTCTTGCCGGTGATGCGGTAGAGTTTTACTAACCCCATTTCCACCACTTCATGTCCGGGAGCGGTATGCATTTTATCCGGACCAAATACGGAACATACTAAGTCCGCATTCTTCAAGGCGATATCTAAGAGATTGCGTTTGCCCGTAGCCTGAAAATGTGCGGCGGCCGCTTCGTAGAGGTGACCGCTGTTGTAGAGTTCATGACTCAGTTCGCGTTCCTTGACCCAGCGTTCCTTACCGGCCCATCCCGGAGGATTGAGCGGGTCAATGGTACGGGCGGTATAGAGATAGCCATCGGGTTCCTGGGCACGGCCCACGATACCGATGAGTGAATCAATAAAGAGTTCGAGTTTTTTATCGGGGAAAAGACTCAGGGAGAACGAAGCCCCTTCAATGGTCTTGTAGATATCGGTATCATCAAAGGTAAATGTGGTGCAGAACTTTCCCTTTTTCTCCGCAGCCATGATAAAGTTTTTGATCCGTCCTGTATTATCACAACGCTCAAAGGAAGCCGGAATGGTAATGGCCATATTTGTTTTGATCCGGGGCAGCCAGAACTGATCGGTCAGCTTTACACTGGTGAAGGGCACTGCGGTAAAGGTATAATCGGTTTGTTGAGCATGAATGGTCAGGCTGAGGGCCAGGCCAAGGAGTACTAAGCATTGTTTTTTCATATAAATGGGGCGTCTGTATGAACTGACTCTTGTAAAGTAATCAATTTGGCTGTGCCGCGATCTCTGCCGCATACACATTTTCTATCCCTTCAAAATTGGCGCGGAAGATGATCCATTTGCCATCGGGACTGAAATGCACATTGGGTTCGAGTTTGTAATTGTGGTGTTTCATATTCACCAGCCGGGTGGAGGCAAAATGATCCCCGGTGGGTTTGAATAAATAGATCCAGCGACCGTCCTGTGCGCGGGCTACCTGTCCGGGATCACCGCCATCGCCGCAGAAGAGGCTCTGGTCTTTATTACAGTTGAAATGGATGGACCATTCGTTGCGTTGTAACTCATATTTGGTCTCCACGCCGGTCTTCAGGTTCGTTCCCGCCACAAAGAATTTCACGCTGCGGGGCTGTTGCAGGTCAAACCAGATGGTTTTGCCATCGGGGGCAAACCATTCATGTCCCGCGATCTCCATGTCCATCGTACGTTTATGGATGAGGGTGGTGTCTTTTGTTTTGATGTTGATGGTCCAGATGCGGTTCACTTTATGCCAGGGACCTTCGTGACAGAACATCAGCAGATCGGGATCGGTAGAAGAGAACTGCACATGGTTGAGCCAGGCACTGTCGGTAAAGAGTTTATCGAGTTTACCATTCTTTACATCGATGGTAAAGAGGGTACGCGGCAGTTTGGCTTCATAGATGATATTGAAATAGCTGCTCTTGGACGGGTTCTGCCGGAAGAGTTCTTTTTCCTTATCATCTGATTTGGCACCGCCGAGTAAAGTGCCATTGGCGTTTACGGTTGTGATCGACGCTTTAAAATCATCGGGGAATACATAGACCAGGCGTACTTCCTTGTTCTTTACATTCACGGCATATACCGAGTCTTTGATCTGGTAATACACGAATCCGTTCTTTGCATCCACGATCTCGCCGTTCATCGGGGAACGGTGATTGGTCAGGGGTTCGGATTTCAGGGTTGTGAGATCGAGCCAGTGGATCTGGCGGTTGGGGGACACAAAACTGGAGATCTCCTGTTTGGTCGTGCTGTCCACTTTATTCTTGTTACTGCTGTAGAAGATCATTTTGTTCCCGATAAAGGGATTATTGTGAAAGTAGAAACTGAGGTTACTTTTCCCTTCCATCCGGGTCAGTTTCACCACGCGGTGTTTAGTGTCTTTATCGATCCATTCGTCCGGCATGGCTTGTCCGCCGGTTTCCATGACGGGCTGAGCGAAGAGAGGTTGTGTTACAAGCAACAGTACAAATATCCGTACAGTTGTTAGCAGTAGTTGGCGGGGCAATTTCATGTAGCAATCTTTAGCTTATAAAGTACGTTCATCGGGGGGGCTTTGGTGTCCTGCACTGACCTGTATAACCGGAGCCGGAAAAATGACATTTATATGGGAAAAAATATTGATCTCAATCGTGTTCCCGGGGGTCTTATCCATTGTGTAACGCCCGAAAGGGGTTAATTTTGGGGCCACCCATTTGGATAAACCCACCCGATACATGAAGGAACAACTGAGGCAATTAGCGGCGCAACTGGAAGGTGATTTGTTTACTGATCAGACCATGAGGACCCTGTATGCCACCGATGCGTCGGCCTACCGGGAAATGCCCCTGGCCGTGGCCATTCCCAGGACCAAGGCCGATATTCAACAGCTGATCGCTTTTGCCCGGCAGAACAAGACTTCCCTGATTCCCCGTACGGCCGGTACTTCATTGGCCGGACAGGTGGTGGGCAACGGGATCATTGTGGATGTATCCAAACATTTTACCCAGATTTTAGAACTGAATGCAGCTGAACATTGGGTGCGGGTGCAACCCGGGGTGATCCGTGACGAACTCAATCTCTTTCTCAAGCCCCATGGCCTGTTCTTTGGTCCCGAGACCAGCACCGCCAACCGCGCCATGATCGGCGGGATGGTGGGGAATAATTCCTGCGGTTCCAATTCGGTGGTGTACCGCAGCACGCGGGAACACCTGATCGAAGTCACGGCTTTTCTCAGTGATGGCAGCGAGACCGTGTTCAAAGCGTTGAGCTTAGATGAGTTTCACCAGAAATGTGAGGGCGATACCTTAGAAGCCAATCTTTATCGTTCCGTCCGTAGTATGCTCAGCAACTATGAGCAGCAGGTGGAGATCCGGAAAGAGTTTCCCAAGAAATCCGTTGAGCGCCGCAATACCGGGTATGCCATTGATCTCTTACTGGAGACGGCCCCCTTTACCGCCGGTGAAGAAGATTTTAATTTCTGCAAACTGATAGCCGGTTCCGAAGGCACCCTGGCGTTTATCACGGAGATCAAACTCAATGTAGTGCCCCTGCCGCCGAAGGAAGTGGGCCTGCTCTGTGTGCATTTCCATACGATCGATGAATCGCTCCGGGCCAACCTGATCGCGATGAAGCACAAACCCTCGGCGAGTGAACTGATCGATCATTATATCCTCGAGTGTACCAAGGAGAATAAGGAGCAGGCAAAGAACCGGTTTTTTGTCCAGGGTGATCCGGGGGCGATCCTGGTCATTGAATTTGCCCGCGAAACCCGCGAAGCCATCAAAGCGATGACCGACACGGTAGAAGCCGAGATGCGGGCCGCGGGACTCGGTTATCATTTCCCGGTCTTATACGGGGAGGACAGCAAGAAGATCTGGACCCTGCGCAAAGCCGGTTTAGGTTTACTGAGTAACCTGCCCGGTGATGCCAAGGCCGTACCCGTGATCGAGGATACCGCGGTGGATGTAAATGACCTGCCTGATTTTATCCGTGATTTCAATGAGATCCTGAAGATGCATGGGTTGTATTCCGTGCATTATGCCCATGCCGGTTCGGGAGAAATACATTTACGTCCCATCATCAACCTCAAGACCAAAGAAGGCAATGCCCTGTTCCGCACCATTGCGGAAGAGATCGCTACGCTGGTTAAAAAATACCAGGGTTCATTGAGTGGCGAGCATGGTGATGGCCGTTTACGTGGAGAGTTCATCCGCCAGATGGTCGGCGAAAAGAATTACCAGTTGCTCAAGGAAGTGAAGCGCACCTGGGACCCCGAGAATATTTTCAATCCCAATAAGATCGTGGATACCCCGCCCATGGATACCATGCTGCGCTATATCCCCGGTCAGCAGACTCCTGCTTTCAAAACGATCTTCCGTTTCCACAACCAGGATATCCTCCAGCATGCCGAGCAATGCAATGGCAGTGGTGATTGCCGCAAGACCCATCTGAGCGGCGGCACGATGTGTCCTTCCTTTATGGCCAGCCGGGATGAAAAAGATACCACACGTGCCCGCGCCAATATCCTCCGCGAGTTCCTCACCCATTCCGATAAACAGAACCGCTTTGACCATCAGGAGATCTATGAAGTGATGGAGCTTTGTCTCAGTTGCAAGGGTTGTAAGTCTGAATGTCCCAGCAATGTGGATGTGGCCAAGCTCAAAGCCGAGTTTCTCCAGCATTATTACGATGCCAATGGCGTGCCCTTCCGTTCCAAGCTGATCGGCAATTACAGTCGCCTCTCCGGACTCGGCGCCTTAGTGCCTTCGCTGTATAATTTCGCCGTTAAGAATAGTGTCACCGGCAGTCTCATCAAACAGATCGCCGGGTTCAATACCAAACGGAGTCTGCCCACGCTGTACAAGACCACGCTCAAAAGCTGGTTTGGCAAACATACACCCCATGCCAATGCCGGGACCAAGGGTAAGGTTTATTTGTTCTGTGATGAGTTCACCAACTACAACGATACTGAAATCGGCATCAAGGCCGTGGAACTGCTCGAAAAGCTCGGCTATACCGTTACAATTCCCGAGCACAAGGACAGCGGACGTGCCTGGCTCTCCAAGGGACTGATCCGTAAAGGCAAGGAAATCGCCGAGCAGAATATCGAATTACTCTCTTCCATTATAACAGAAGAAACGCCGTTGGTGGGTATTGAGCCTTCTGCCCTACTGACTTTCCGCGACGAGTACCCCGACCTGGCTTCGGATGCTTTATTAGATAAAGCTAACACCCTGGCCAAAAACGCCTTGCTGGTCGATGAGTTTATTGCCCGAGAAATCGACAAAGGAAATATCACCCGGGATCAGTTTACCACCGAGAAAAAAGAAATCAAACTCCACGGTCATTGTCAGCAGAAATCCGTGGCTGGTCTGACCGCCACGCAGAAGATCCTCTCCTTCCCGGAAAATTATACCGTCTCCACGATCCCTTCTGGCTGTTGCGGTATGGCCGGATCCTTTGGCTACGAGAAAGAACATTTTGATCTCTCCATGAAGATCGGAGAGCTGGTGTTATTCCCGGCAGTACGTTCAGCAAGCGAAGAAGTGATCATTGCGGCACCGGGGACGAGTTGCAGGCATCAGATAAAGGATGGGACGGGGAAGAAAGCGCTACATCCGGTGGAGGTGGTGTGGGGGGCGGTGAGGTGAGGGTTACTAAATTTTAAAGGAAAATCTAAATAGTATATTTAATTAATCAGATGTACCTATATAAAATGACATGGAGTCAAAAAATTACTATAGTGCACTAGGCATTCCTTCTAATGCAAGTCAAGATGCAATAAAAACTGCCTATAGAAAGCTTTCGAAAAAATTTCATCCTGATTTTAATCAAGGGGACAAATTTTTTGAGGAAAAATTCAAAGAAATTCAGGAGGCTTATGAAATTCTTTCCAACGATGAAAAAAGAAAAAAATATGATTCCATAAATAGACAAAAAGAAAGAAGCAATAATTATAGCACAAATAAACAGGAAGAAGAATTAAGGGTAAAAACCGAGGAGCTTAAAAAGCAAAAAGAGTACTTTAAAAAATGGGAAGAATCATTAAAAAAGAAAGAAGAAAATATTAAGCAAAAAGACTCTGCACATAAAAAACAAAAAGTCGTTTTTGCTACTTTAAACATGTTCCTAATTGTCGTTATTTTATCTTTAGGATTTTTTATTTACAATTATAAGAGTAAAACTTCCAAAAATGAAAATCAAATATTTTCATCCCCAGTTTACAATTCCAAGCCGTCTGGTTCAGAATTAATAAGTACATTGGATGGAACATGGACAGGAAAAGCCTTGCAAAACGACATACGTGAGGTTTGGAATATTAGAATAGTTTGTGATCCGAAAAACGAAATATTTACAATTGCATATCCGTCATTAGGCTGTAGCGGCAAACTTTCTAAGTTAAGCGAAAATGAAACTGAAATTCAATTTAAGGAATCAATAGAAAAGGGTGGTAATTTTTGTACCAACAACGGGATTGTCAAGCTTAAAATAATTAATAACAATAAACTAGAGTATCTATATTATCGAGAAAACTCAACGGTTATCAATGCGAAAGGAGTCGTGATAAAAGAGTAAATTTTCATAATTAATTAGTATTATCTTAATTACTCCTTACCTAAATAAGAATAAAGTTGGCTTATTGCAGTTTTATACATTTCTAACTGTTAGCAGACGGTCATACTATATGACTAAGAATTGCGTATTATTTCTTGTACGCCAGTCCTTTCATCGTAAGTTCTGATTAAGAGTGAGTTTGGTGTTATTCCCAGCGAGACGTAATTCCGAGTAAGAAGTAACCATTGCAGGGCCGAGAACTAGTTGCAGAAATCAGATAAAAGAAGGGACTGCGAAGAAATCAGTGCACCCGGTTAAGATTATTTGGAGTTCGATGTGGAAAAAACTAAGTATGCACGCACCAAAAAGTTATAGTAGCTAGTTTAGGGATATCGGGTTATTAATAACTTTTATAGTCCCATCAAAAAACTGAATTTTGATTGTTGAAATTTTTATACTTTCCACTGTCCGGCAATAGAAAGCATCTTCGAAATCCCATTCTCCAAAATCTCCATACTCTACCGGCCCAATACCTCTAAGTGTTACAGATCTCTTTCCAGTAAACTTATCTAATGCTGGATCACCAACTGGGTTAGTTGCTGAAAAAGTAAAAGAAATATATTTAATACGTTGTTTATACGGATTAACAATTTTAGCATGAAAGTCAACCGAGGATGAATATTCATTTTCATAACCCCAGGTCCAGTCAACTAAAACAATATTTTTTTCCCGTGCATTTTTTAATAAAGCTTCCTTAACTTTTAAAAGCGAATCCAACTCTTTCTTTTGTTGGATCTCTTTTATCCTAAACTTCTCAGCTTCTTCTTTATCTTTTTTTGCTTGAATTGAATCGCTGAAATATTTCACAAGCTGCATTCTTTCCTTAGAATTGGGATAGTAATTTTTGAACAAAACTAATTGAGAATCAAGTTGTTTTGCATTCGAGATGTCCCATGTCTTAAGGAACTTAAAATCGCTTTTGTAATAAACAGTATATATTGCTGTTTTTTGAACAGTGCAGTAAAAGGCATCAGCCACATAATATTCATCAGCAGTTCCTTGAAATGAGCCAACTAGCTTAATGTTACAATTTGAACTATCAAATAAGTTAACCAGATCAACAATTTTGGATTTATTAGGTTTAGCAATAGGCAATTCGCGGATTTGCGCATCCGCATAAATACTAAAAATCAAAAGAAATAAAAGATATACCTTCTTCATTGGCAAAGCCATTTATGATAATTATGTTTGGCTTTAATTAAATTCTAATTCAATAGAAGTAAAATTATCCTAAATTATTTTTAAACCAATCTTGTTGACCCACAAATTTAATCTTGAATTGATTTGCCTCATAATTCACATCGCCGACTCTTCGTGTAAAATTATTAATTCGCGGTGTTATCTCTAAAACAGCATCGTTAAATTTTAGTGTCTTTAATATCCGATACATACCTATTCCATTTCCTTCCAAATTAAGTGATTTAATATTGTCTGACCTATACCCTTTAATATGTAATTTTTGTATTTCATCTTGCTCAATTCTAACACTAATCATAATAATAAGTATAGCAAAACAATCAGCCTCTTCTTTAAATATAATTTTAAAATCCGTGCTCGGGCAACAATATTTAACTGCATTATCTAATAGATAGTAAAATGTTACGAATAATGAATCATAATCAAGACTTATACGTCTTTCACAAGCATCAAGCAAAACAGTAATTTTCCTCTCTTCAAAATCGTCCATAAATATCTGAAGTATTGATAACACCATTTCTCGGATAGGATAGTCGGTCTTCTGAGAAACCTGATAAAGCTTCATAGTCCTTTCAAAAACCGAAAATTCAACTTTAGTTGCCAAACTATGTTTAATCAATCTCAACAATGTCTTGCTTGCTACAACCGGCTTTTC
>CALRQQ020000112.1:0-8872 GCA_943370345.1 Chitinophaga pinensis | reverse complement strand
ATGCCATTCTCCGCAATGCTACTGTACAGAACTATAACGTAGCGATCAGCGGTGGTAATGAATCTGCCAAATACCGTCTGTCACTGGGTGCCCTTGATCAGGAAGGTATTGTTCGTAAATCAGGTATCAAGAAATACACGGCTAACCTGAATGCGAACTTTAAATTCCTGGAGAGCAAGAAACTCGGACTGGATGTAAACATCCTTCCCAGCCAATACACTGAGCAGATCGCACCCATCGCCAATGATGCAGGTGCCGGTAACAGCTTAATCGGTATGGCCCTTTCATGGAACCCCACTCAGCCCCTGAAAATAGGTGACTCCGTAGTGAACGTAGGTGGTAACTCCATCTTCAACCCCCTCGGTGTTTCCAATGCCATGAATGATAAAGCCACTGTGACAACCGTACTGGCGAGTATATCTCCCTACTACAAATTCAACAGCTGGCTGGAATATAAAATGGTTTACAGTGTGAACTACGCTTCAGGCGTACGCCGCACCAGTCGCGACCAGAACATCAATATGAACGGTACCAGCACTTATACTGGTGTAGGTTTTGCCGGTATCGGTCAATCTGAGATCGTGACCAAGCAGCTGACCCATACCTTATCCATGGATAAGAAGATCAGCAGCAACCTGAACCTGAATGCTGTATTGGGTTATGAGTATATGAAGTTCAGCAACAAGGGTTCTAACATGAGTGCACAAGGTCCTACTGGTGGTTTTGGTCAGTTTGGCCTGGACTATACGAACTACATTCAGTTCGGTAGTATCGCCACCCGCAGCGTATCTTCTTATATCGATCCTAATTTCGAACTGCAATCTTATTTTGCCCGTGCGGTATTTAACTACAATGATAAATACCTGCTGACGGCTACCTTCCGCACAGACGGTTCCAGCAAATTCGGTAAGAACAACCGCTATGGTTACTTCCCTTCTTTCGGAGCTGCCTGGAATATCAGCAAAGAAGATTTCTTCAAAGTATCTCAGATCAACAGCATGAAGATCCGTGCAGGTTGGGGTAAGACCGGTCAGCAGGATTTCCCCTCCGGTTCTGCCGTAGCCCGTATCGGCTTCGGAAGCAACGGAAACCTGGCTGGTCAGATCAACTACGACAACCCCGATCTGAAATGGCAGTCTGACCGTCAGTACAACATCGGTTTTGACGTGATTGCTTTCAGCAATAAACTGTCACTGACTGTTGACTATTTCAACAAAAAGACCACCGACCTGTTATTCCCTGTAACAGCCGATCCTAACGGACCGATCTCCAGTACGATCAAATGGAGTAACCTTGATGGTTATGTAGAGAATAAAGGACTGGAAGTTTCAGCCAACCTCGCTGTAGTGAATAAGAAAGATTTCGGATGGGATTTTGGTGTGAATGCCTCTTTTATCAAGAATCAGATGAAAGACCTCGTGGCTCCGATCTACACCGGTTTACTGAACGGACAGGGTATCACCGGTACGCTGGTTCAAACCCTGCAGAACGGTCTTCCGATCAACGCTTTCTGGACCCGTCGTTTTGAAGGCATGGACAAGACATCCGGACTGGCTGTTTATACCGATCAGGGTAACGTGTTCTACAATGTAGGTAACCCCAACCCCACCACACTGCTTGGTATCTCTACCAGTGTTCGTTACAAGAAACTGAACCTGGCGATCAATATGAACGGTGCAATGGGTCAGGATATCTACAACAACACCCTGAACAACGTAATCAATGTAGGTAGTATCAACGGTGGACGTAACATCGCCCGTTCTGTATACAAAGATCCGGTGAAAGAATCTTTCGCTAACCCCGTAACGGCTTCTTCCCGCTTCATTGAGAACGGCAGCTACCTGAAAATGAGTAATGTCACCCTTAACTATTCACTGGGTAATGTGGGTAAAGCATTCAAAAACGCCAGTGTTTTTGTTACCGGACAGAACCTGTTTGTGATCACCAATTTCTCTGGTTTCGATCCTGAGGTGAACGTGGATAAAGGCACCAATTTCGTACCCTCAGTTGGTATCGAGTATCAGCCTTATCCGACCCCCCGGACCATTACCCTTGGTGTAAACTTCTCTTTATAATAAGGACCTAATAAAACTTTACATATGATACGTAAACTCTTTTTCTTACTTGTCTTTTCCTCCATGGTACTGCTTGGCTGTACCAAACTGGAGCAGAATTTCGAAGGGGAACTTACTTCCAGCCAGGTAAGCTCTGGCGGCAATACGAATACAGCCGCCCTCTTATCAGGTCTGTATAACAACATGCAGGGTCTCTTCCAGGATCAGGCCGGTATCTATGCCCTTTGGGAAATGACCACCGATGAACTGATCGGCCCCACCCGCGGACCAGACTGGGATGATAACGGTGTATGGCGCGTACTGCACGCACAGAAATACGATGGTGAAAACCAGCGTATCGTGGATGCCTTCAAAAACCTGAACGGTATTGATTTCGGTGCCACTGACCTGCTGCGTTATAGTCCTTCCACCCAGCAAAAAGCAGAAGCCCGTATGCTCCGTGCACTGGCTGACTTCATGCTGCTCGATGGATGGGGACAGGTGAACTACCGCGAACCCGGTGAAAGTGTACTGACCCCCTCTAAAGTACGGGTTGGTTCAGTAGCCCTGGATTATATCATCTCCGAACTGCAGGCTATTATTCCCGACCTTCCGAATGGTCCGGCTTATACAGCCAACAAAAATGCAGCCCGTGTACTGCTGATGAAGTGTTACCTGAATAAAGGAGTTTGGGCTTCCAATGCTTCCCGCCTGAATCCTACATTCGCTGCTGCTGATATGAACCAGGTGATCAGCCTGGCTGACCAGATCATCAACTCTGGCCTCTACAGCTTCCCGGCTAACTATTTTGACAACTTTGCTCCGACCAATGGAACCATTGGCAGCGAAAATATCTTCACCCAGGAAAACAGGGGTGGTGTGCAGGCAGGTAACCTCCAGTCACGCTGGCGCTCTACCATGCACTACAACCAGAATCCTGGTGGATGGAATGGTTTCACTACCCTCTCTGATTTCTACGGTAAATTCGAAGCCGGTGATAAAAGAAGAGGCGTGAACTACCCGACTGCTGGTGGTCCCCCCAACCCCGGAAACCGTCAGACCGTTGGTCTGTTCCTGGGTCAGCAATACGACCTCACTACGAACGCAGCCCTGCAGGACAGAACCGGCGCTCCGCTGGCTTTCACTGCCGCTGTAAAAAGTATTGAAGTAGGAACCAACCTGGAGGTTACGGGTATCCGTGCCTTCAAATATCCGGTTGACTATGTAAATACCGGTGCCGGTTCCATTGATAACGACTACGTTTACTTCCGTCTCGCTGATGTGCTCCTGATGAAAGCTGAAGCGATCCTCCGCGGTGGTACAGGTACAACTGCAGGTTCTTATGGCAGCACAGCCGTAGCCCTGGTGAACTCTGTACGTACTCACGGTTCTCGCGGTGCCAGCTCACTGGCTTCCGTAACACTGGATCAGCTGCTGGATGAAAGAGCACGCGAACTGTACCTGGAAAGCTGGAGAAGACAGGATATGATCCGCTTCGGTAAATTCCTCGCTCCGTTCCAGGAAAAGAACTACACCAGCGACGATAAATATATTCTGTTCCCGATTCCCAACAGGTTCCTGGCCGTTAACCCGAACCTGACCCAGAACCCGGGCTACTAAGAATTTTCAGAGCTAAGCAGTTAGCAATTTTAGCAATTACAAAAGCCATTTTCTAATGGCTTTTTTTTATTGTATAAACCGCCCGGCCGTTCAACTTAACCCGTATTCAGCGGTTAAAATATGGTACATTTGAAATTCACTTTTTCGCCAATGACCCTTCGCCTGCTTCGTCATATTGCCCTTTTTTGTACCCTCGTTCCCCTGCTTTTTGCCTGCGGGAAAAAAGAGGAGAGCACCCTGTTCACCAAACTGGAGGATACAGGTATTCAATTCAATAATATCGTGATCGATGACTCACTGGAGAACAGTTTCTACTACCGCAACTACTACAATGGCGGAGGTGCGGGTATCGGGGATATCAATAACGACGGACTCGCCGATGTACTGCTGACCAGCAATATGGGAGAGAATAAACTCTACCTGAATAAAGGGGGAATGAAGTTCGAGGATATTACGGCGAAGAGCGGCATGCGCCAGGACAGCATGTGGAGCACCGGCGTCTTATTCGTGGATATCAATAACGACCAGTGGCTGGATATCTATATCTGCAACGCCGGACATATGGAGAACGGTAACCGCCGGAATAAACTCTATATCAATAACCACAACCTGACCTTTACCGAAGAAGCCGCGAAATACGGACTGGATGTGAAAGCCTATACCACCCAGGTTTCTTTCTTTGATTATGATCTCGATGGTGATCTGGACTGCTTTATGATCAACAACAGCCCGATGCCGATCAATAACCTCGGTTACGAGAATAAACGGAACCTCCCCGATCACCAATGGCCGGTAGCGGAATTCTTTAAAGGCGGCGGGGATCATCTGTACCGGAACGATAATAACAAATTCACCGAGGTTACGCAGGAAGCCGGGATACATGGCACCCTGGTGAGTTTCGGATTGGGCGTGGCGATAAGTGATGTGAATAATGATGGCTATCCCGATGTGTTCGTGGCCAATGACTCCTATGAACGGGATTACCTCTATATGAACCAGGGCAATGGCACATTCAAAGATGAGATGGAGAATTGCATCGAACAGAACAGCTTTTCCTCCATGGGCGTGGATGTGGCGGATGTGAACAATGACGGCTATCCCGATCTCTTCACTACAGATATGCTGCCCGGTGATGATTATCGCTTAAAAACACTCGGTGCTTTTGATAATATCGATCTCTACAATACCCGAATTAAGA
This sequence comes from Chitinophaga pinensis, assembly GCA_943370345.1. Taxonomy (GTDB): domain Bacteria; phylum Bacteroidota; class Bacteroidia; order Chitinophagales; family Chitinophagaceae; genus JJ008. The sequence goes on along the minus strand of CALRQQ020000112.1, from coordinate 4,000 downwards.
ACGGCCTCTATCGTCAATTCATGAAGAACTGCCTGATGGTGAATAACCGCAAAGGCGAATTCATTGAAGCAGCAAATTTCAGCGGCGTACAGGCCACCGACTGGAGCTGGGGTGCTCTCTTCTTTGATGCGGACAACGATGGCCTGAATGATATTTATGTGTGCAACGGGATCAACCACGATGTGACCAATCTTGATTTCATGGAATTCTTTGCCAATGATATCATCAAGAATATGGTGATCTCCGGACAAAAGCAAAGTATTGATTCGGTACTGAAACATATTCCCATCTTCCCGATGCCGAATAAAGCCTTTAAGAATAACGGCAACCTGAGCTTTAGTGATGCCGGCAAGGAATGGGGTTTTATGGAACCCACTTTTTCCAATGGGGCCGCTTATGGTGACCTGGATAATGATGGTGACCTCGACCTCGTGATCAATAACCAGAACCAGCTGAGTTTTGTCTATCGTAACAACAGCCGCGAACAAACCGGTAACAATTATGTGGCCCTGACTATAAAAGGCCGCAAAGGCAATGAATTTGCCATTGGCACCAAGATCCGGGTATATGCGGGTGACCAACTTTTCTTTCGTGAACTGGTTCCCAGCCGTGGCTTTCAGTCCAGCGTGGATTATAAACAGGTGATCGGTGTGGGCAAGCGGACAAAGATCGATTCGGTGGAACTGATCTGGCCCGACCGGACCTATACCCGCTATTATGACATTCAGCTGAACAAACTCACCGGACTGCAGCAGCCCGCACAACCCGGTCCGCTGGCGTATAGCAATGAAACACTGCAGCCATTACTGGTGGCGGATTCAACCGGCATGGATGCGCATACCGAAGATGACTATACCGATTTTTATTTTGAGCGCAACCTGCCGGCCCAGTTATCCAAAGAAGGCCCCGCAATGTCGGTGGGCGATATCAACGGTGATGGACTGGATGATGTATTCATGGGTGGAGGAAAAGGACAGCCCGCCCAGGTATATGAACAAACCAGCAACGGACGATTCCGGAAAACGGAGCAGCCCGCCTTTACACTCTATGCCGATTTTGAAGATGTATGTTCCCTGCTCTTCGATGCCGATAAGGATGGCGACTCCGACCTGTTTATCGGGGCCGGAGGCAACAATTTTGAAAAAACCAGTCGAGAAGGACAGCACCGTCTTTTTAAAAATGACGGTAAGGGGCATTTCAGCATTGATGTAAGTGCTTTCCAGAATAATGACATGAATATCGCGGTGGCCACTGCATACGATTATGATGCCGATGGCGATCAGGACCTGTTTGTCGGCAGCCGCAGCACACCCTATCAATATGGCGTAAACCCCCAAAGCTATCTGTACAACAATGATGGCCTGGGACATTTTACAGATGTGGCGGATCAACTCAATAAAGGATTGTCCACCAAAGGCATGATCACCGGTGCTGAATGGGCTGACCTGACCGGCGATGGTACAAAAGAGTTAGTGCTCGTTGGAGAGTGGATGGCTCCGGTGATTTATCAATACAATAAAACTTCAAGACAGTTAGACGAGCTGAAGCAGACCGGTCTCGGTGATCTTCACGGCTGGTGGCAGACCGTTAAAACAGGTGATCTTAACGGTGACGGGAAGGCGGACCTGGTCTTAGGAAATATCGGAGAGAATTTTTACCTGCGTCCCGATATGGAACATCCGGTGAAACTATGGCTCAATGATTTTGACAAGACGGGTACCATGGATCATTTCCTGACCCGGCATGTGGATGGCCGTGATGTACCGGTATTCCTGAAAAGAGAGATCACGGATCAGTTCCCGGCCCTCAAAAAAGAAAATCTGTTGCATGGTGAATATGCGAAGAAAGACATTGTGGGTTTATTCGGTAAAGAACTCCTGAAGACAGCCAGTCAACGCACGTTCAACTACTGCAAAAGCATTATTGCGTGGAATGAAGGGAATGGTAAATTCAGGATCGAAGAACTGCCTTATTGGGTACAATTATCCAGTGTGAATGCCGTGGAGCTGGCGGATATCAATAATGACAAGCAGCCAGACCTGGTATTGGGAGGGAACCGGTTCATCTTTCCGCCACAGTTTGGAAGACTGGATGGCAGTTATGGACATGTCGTATTGAATGAAGGCAAAGGAAAACTGAAGTATATCGGAAACAAGGAAAGCGGTTTACGGATCAAGGGAGATGTGCGGAGTATCCGGACCCTCCGCATCAATGGTCGGAATGAGCTGCTCTTTGCTGTCAATAGTGAGAAACCCGTGCGTTACCGGTCCCTGAAATAAACGGATTGTTTAAAGAATCATGCCGAAGAATCGTTTAGTACTGATAACAATGCCCCTGTGGCTGTTCCTGATTTCCTGTGGAAAGGGGAAGGGCACAGGTGATCCCTTATTTACGCTGCTGGACAGCTCGGCCACCGGCATCCACTTTACTAATACTGTTATCGATAATGAAGCAGACAACAGTTTCCGTTTCCGCAATTTCTATAATGGCGGCGGAGTGGGTCTGGGTGATCTCAATAACGACGGACTGGCCGATGTGATCCTGACCAGTAATATGGGGGAGAATAAAGTGTACCTCAACAAGGGCGGGATGAAGTTTGAGGATATCACGGCCAGAACCGGATTCAGGCAGGATAGTATGTGGAGCACCGGTGTGGCATTGGTGGATATCAATAATGACGGCTGGCTGGATGTATATATCTGTAACTCGGGCCGCATCAATGATGGTCACCGGCTGAATAAACTCTATATCAATAATCATGACCTGAGTTTTACGGAAATGGCCAACGCCTATGGACTGGATCATTCCGGCTTCTGTACCCAGGCCAGCTTTTTTGATTATGATCTTGATGGCGACCTGGATTGTCTGCTGATCAATAACAGCCCGCTGCCCTTCAGTTCGCTCAATTACGGCAGTATGCGGGATGCATCGGTGGACCAATGGAATGTGAATGAAGAATTGAAAGGTGGCGGAAATCACCTCTACCGGAATGAAAATAATTTCTTTACCGAAGTCACCAAAGAAGCCGGACTCCATACCGGGCTGATCAGTTTCGGCCTGGGGGTATCCGTAGGGGACCTGAATAACGACGGCTATCCCGATATCTATGTCGGCAATGACTTTATTGAAAAGGATTATCTCTATATCAATCAGCAGGATGGTACATTCCGGGATGAACTGGAAGAACGGCTGCAGCATATCAGTATGTCGTCCATGAGTACCGACCTGGCCGATATCAATAATGACGGTCACCCGGATATTTTCACTACCGACATGATACCGGATGATGATTACCGGCTCAAGACCACGGGAACTTTTGATAATATTGATCTTTATAACAGCAAGCTGAAAGCCGGGCTGTATCATCAGTATGTACGTAATGCCCTGCAGGTGAATGACGGGAACGGGCATTTTACCGAGATCGCCAATTATGCCAATGTATTCGGTACCGACTGGAGCTGGGGCGCCCTCTTCCTGGATGCGGATAATGATGGACGGAACGATATCTATGTCTGTAACGGGATCAACCGAGACCTGACCGATCTTGATTTTCTTGATTTTTTTTCCAATGATGTGTACCGGCAGTCGCAACAGGAAAGCGGCGTGGCCTCGATCAGTGAAATGCTGAAGCGGATCCCGGTTACGCCATTGCCCAACCGTGTCTTTCAGAACAAAGGCAATTATGTATTTGAAGATGCAGGAACTAAATGGGGCTTTGATACGCCTTCCTTCTCCAACAGTGTGGCCTACGCGGACCTGGATAATGACGGCGATCTTGACCTGGTCGTCAATAATGAGAATCAGCTGAGCTTTGTATACCGGAATAACAGCCGGGAACAATCGGGCAATAATTATGTGTCCTTTATACTCAAAGGCAAAAAGGGAAACCAATTCGCGATTGGCACTAAGATCCGGATCTACAGCGGAGATCAGTTATTTACCCGGGAGCAATCGCCCAGCCGCGGTTTTCAGTCCAGCGTGGATTACCAACAGGTGATCG
>CALRQQ020000111.1:0-8918 GCA_943370345.1 Chitinophaga pinensis | reverse complement strand
ATTGCGGTCCAGTTCCATATTACTCCGGAACACATAAGTGGCTGAACCGGTCACAAACAGTTTATCCATCAGGTAATCACCCATGATCCGGGCGGAAGCGGTCTTTGATTTCAGACCAATAGATAAGGGCAGGTAATCGGCTGCATAATTACTCACCGGGAGAGAAATACCCGCTATTCCGAATAGGGAGAGTACCCCGCTTCCTGTTCTTTTCTGATAAAACCGCCATTTGGTAAAGAGACTGAGGTCCTGCATTCCGTTCATGCCTTTGAGCGTGCCGGCACTAGCCTTAGTGCGGATATAGGGTAAGCTGAACAACAGATTGAGTTTACGGGTCAATCCATAGTTCCCCATCACACTGTACGCATTCGTGCTGATCCGGCCTAAGTTGAGATTGTCTCTTTTCAGTGTGCCTTCCCAGTAATTTTTCCAGCTGCTGTGGCTGTACATGGGACCCACACAAAAAGCATTTTTCTCCATCATGATGGCATCGATATCCGTTTGACCGTATAAAGAGCATTGCGCAACAAGCAGTAACAGCCAGAGCACAAAGCATTTGAGAATAAAGTATCGTTGTTTCATTGCAGTAATTTTTTATACCCGTGAGTAGTTCATGCCAATACAGGAACCAGCGTGTTGCCTGCAGCTCAACGTGCAGGCAACAACGTAACAGGTGTTGGAAACAATTAAAATCTGAATGTCATACCCACACTCACCAGGTAATCGGCAAAGGCCGCATCCCCCTGTACATGTGTGCCGGTATCCCGGGTCCGGCGTTTATCCGAATCGCTTTGGGTCCGGTTCCTTTTCAGGGCGAAAGGTACCGACAGGTTATAACTGACTTTTTTATTCATGTAGGTCAACGAAGGCTCACCTGAAATGATATAACCGGGTCTCCTGAATCCACGGCTTCCGCCGATCAGATCGCTGGAGGGTAATCCTTCGACTCGGATACCTCCGGAGAAGGTTACATGTCCCAGCATATAACTGAGTCCGCCCCGGGCCATGAACAGATCAGGCACACTCATGACATCAGTATTGTATTTTTTGGCCGTAGCGGATGGCGTGCCCCCGCGTGCAGTGGATGTACCGTTTACTTCCCGGGGATTGACGAGATAAAAGAAACTTCCGTACACACCCAGTTTATGATTGAAATTGTAAAAGCTGTTCAGCTCCACACTGATACCCGTACCGCCATCACCGGGTTGAATGGATTGGTCTACAGGACCGAGCACACTGGAGTCGGCTTTTTTATAAAAATAATCCTGGTAGTTATAAACGCCGGTGGGCAGTTTGATCCCCATACCCAGTTGTATATTTCCTTTATGCGATTTTGCCGGATCGAATAACCAGCGGTAAGCCGATACCCGGATATCCCCGATGCCGAAAGAATGGGTGCTGTGACGGGTCAGTCCGTCATGTTCATATAAGGAAGAACGGCCAAAGGCCATAACGGGCAGGGTCATCCCCACTGACCAGCGGGCATTGAAAGTACGGGTGGCGGTGATCCCCAGTTCATAGGAATGGTTGATGACCTGACTGCCTTTCTCGACGCGTTCTTTTTGTTCAACCGTACCTACAAAATGTTTATAGGATTTGAAATACCGGTTATTGATATTCATATCCCATCCTTTGGCATTGGAAGGGCGGCCGCATACGCCGGCTACACCGCGGATGGCCACACAACCCTGTGCATATAATTGATTACCGGTCATGACCAGTACGGCCATGACCAGGCAAATTGTTACCTGTTTCATTGTTAATCGTTGGTTTTTGTTTGAGACTATTTTTTCATTTTCAGCCGGGTGACCACGAGGTCGCCGACTTTCTTTCCATACTCCGTACTCACAATACAGGAGTTGTGGAAATGGATCCCTCCGTAAAAACGGGCCCAGTTATTTTCCAGGGCCGCATCGCGGAAGGATTTGAATGAACGGTTTTTAATGCCAAACTCCAGTTCCGATGTGTCGGTATACGTAAAATTGTCGCCGAATACACTGGTGAGTGCTTCAGCGGCAGAAGAAGATACAGTACTGTGTCCGCAGGTATACTCCGGGAAGGGAGGGGTCTGCAGGAACGGCTTCCAATCGGCGTCGAAATACTTATTGATCACGGTTTCCGGGCGGGCCGTATTGCTCCTGAATTTTTCATCCCAGCATTGTATAAAGGCGTCGAACATGGCGATGGCCGTTTTCGCGTACGCATATACGGTAGTGTTATAATCCACGTTCGCCTTTTTAGCGGCAATGCCGACTATATTCATCCAGTGACCGGGCGGTGAAAATTTCTTGGTCATGAACATTACGTGTCCGGATACATTCAGCCGGGTGCCGAGGTCATCCCAGAATTCAGCAATATGTTTCTGCTCGTCCGTTAAACTGTCGCCCGCGTTCTTTACCGCCATTACTTCTTTATAGTATAAGCTGTTCTTGTCCTTGATATCAAAAGGCGGGGGCGGGGGCGGCGCAAACATATTGGCACTGTCCATGACCATGGTGCGGATCTCGCGCCAATGGGGTTCCAGGGCCTGTGCATACATGGGTGGCGTGGGGATCCAGCGGCCCGGTGTATCGATCACGGTGTATTTGGGAGCTGTTCTCGTTTGCGCATAGTTGTCTTTCTTACTCCAGGCCAGGATCACTTTGCCTACGGTATCGGCAAATGCCACCGTGTTCTCAAATACTGAACCGGGCATGCCATGGTCCTTCACCAGTTTTTTCAGACTGTCCACATAGTCCTGCATACTGCCTTCAGGAAAGGTAACGGCCTCTCCGAGTTTGCAGAATGCCAGGATGCTGGCAAAATGAAAATCAATTTCCTGTCCGGCCGGTGCAGCAGGAACGGCTGTAAGGCCATTCACCTGTCCGGCAAGCGACTGGTACTGATCCGGATATCCGGCGGCAATGATCTCATAGGCCGCGATATTGGCATAGAGATAATTGCGGGAGGCGATGATGGGCGGAAAATTATTCTGCATCACCACATTGTTCAGTTCCTTCACGGTCTTGGAGTAAAGAAAGGGGTTACTGGTGATCTCTTTATAATCACTTTTATTATTACAGGCACTTACAGCGAACATTGCTGCAATCGCCAGGACGGCTATACGCATACGAATTCTGAGTTGAATAAATGAAAGTTGAATGAATCGGAAATAGAGTTTGCATGCATCAGCATTCCGGAGGGGCGTGGGGTACTTTGCCGTTGCGGTCAACGGGCGCATAATGCACTGTATGGAATTCCCTGCTTTCCCGCGCATCTGACAAAGCGATTGCGGCATTGTGCAACTGATCATCAAAATCGGTCAGGCTGTTTTTACCGGGAGTGGGTTGTTGTTGTTTCTGTGGTCCTTCTTCGGTGCTGGCCAGTGTACTGTTGGCACGGGTCAGGTCAAACCGCATATCTTTCAGTTGCTGCCGGGAAATGTTGGGGATACATTGAAAGATCACCACATCCCCATCGATCTTTTTCTTTACATAGGTATAGGATTGGCCATCCACTTCAATATTACCATAGTGGCGTTCAAAGCCGGTGTACCGTTGCTGATAAGGCATGTTGAGTGGAACACGGATCTCGATCAGACTGGATTCATCATATACATCCTGGTCGAGGAGTGACTCCAGGTTGCGGTCAGCCTTTTGTTGCAACAGGCTGATAAAGGGATGATACCCTCCGGTACTGAACAGGAGGATTGCACAAAAGCATATGGCAATTATCTTTCTCAAGGCTGCAGTCGTCGTCTATTGGCGCACAATATATGTTTTTTTCTCTCTTCCTGCACCGGTGATGGTCAGGCTTTTCCAATGACCGGGTAAAGCGGATTTTAGCTGCACCAGTCCCTGGGGGGTGATGTCCAGTCCTCCGAATCCCATCAGCACACTCTGCAGGATCCCGCCTGCACCGGTAGCAAAATACGGATTGGTACCTCCTTTTGTTTCGGCGATCACCCGGAAAGGTGGCAGGAGGTTCGGCAGATAGGCGTCCTTAAACCAGTGATAGGCTTTCTCTCCTTCGCCCAACCGGGCATATAAGGTAGTGAAAACGGCCTGGGTCATTGCCGGTGTTCCTTCGTTGGGTACCCGGGTTTCGTAATAAGCGAGGTCTTTCCGGATCGCTTTCGGATCGGTCACTTCTTTTAAGGGGTAGGACAAGAGATTTACATCGGCCTGTTTGATGCCTTCGCCGGCATAAGAGGCGTGTTCTTTTGTAACCCCATCCGGGAATTTCAGGATCGGAATATTCACGGCCACCTGCATCCAGTCGGGATCGGGTGAAATACCGAGCAGCTTTGCGGCTTCGGTGGCAAACTGCAGATTGGCCCTGGCTGCGGCATTGGTGAACGCGTTGTTGTTGACATTCTCCGCCCACTCATCGGCGGCCACTACATTATTGATATCATATTGACCGGGACCTTTTCTTTCTGCACGACTGGCCCAGAAATCGGCGGTAGCGGAAAGGATCGGCCATCCTTTTTCGCGGAGCCATGTTTTATCCTGTGTGACGCAATAATAATTCCATGCAGCAATGGCCACACAACCGGTGATATGGTGTTCGAACGGACCGCTCAGCGCCCATACCGGTGTTTCTTCCACACCAGAATCCGCACTTTCCCAGGGAAACATCGCTCCTTTATAACCTTTGCTGAAGGCATTACGTTTGGCCGCTTCCAATCGCTGATAGCGGTATTCGATCATACTTTTTGCGAGTTCAGGATGCAGGACCAGTATGGCCGGGTACATCCATAGTTCCGTATCCCAGAATACATGGCCGTTATAGCCGAGTCCGCTCAATCCCATCGGTGAGGGCGATAAGGCTGTTCCTTCCCGGGTAAAAGAATATAAATGATAGAGCATACTGTGTATGTCCTGTTGGGCCTGCGGATCGCCATCGATGCTGATATCACTTTTCCATAGTTCTTCCCAGGCCTGAGTATGGAACTTCAGCAGCCGGTCACGTCCTTCTAATTTGGCAAAGATGGTGGCGCGTTCGGCTTCATTCAATGGATCATCATGGTGGGCCGAAGTGATGGAGGACCCGGCAATGGAGAAGCGGTAGGTCTCCCCGGCTTTAATCGTCCGTGTAAATTTCATCAGGTGCATATTGTTGTCCCACATCTCGTGGATCACCCGTGGCTCCTGTCCATGTGCTTCGGGAAACAGGAAGGTATTGCTGGCACACATGAGTAATTTGCCAGTAGGACTTTTCGCGGAGGAGGTCAGCAGACTGATTGTTACATGCGGCCGGTCTATTTCATTGTAGTAATTCTGTACCTCCTTCAAGGCATCCGGCGCTTCCATCACACTGGCCCCACCTAAGCGCAGGTCTTTTTTAGCGGTAACAGTTACATCCATCAATACGGTATAGGGGAGGTGCCGCAGTGAATAATAGGTATAACTGATCCTGGCTTTATCGCCATAATCAAAGGAAGTGGTAAAAGCCGCTTTTTTCATATCCAGCTCCTGTGTCATATTGCCGGCATCCGTGCTGCCCAATGAATGGCCGTCAATATCCAGCCGCATATTGAGCAGATTAAAACTCTTCAGGAAATTACTGACTCTTCCACGGCCATAGAGGTCATAGGCACCGGCCAGTACCACGTCTTTTACTTTAAACGGTTCTGGGGAGGATACGATACCGATCATGCCATTGGCAACAGTGACCCCATAGTAATTACCGGGGTCTGGTTTTGCAGCGGTGAGTTTCCAGGGATCGATCTGACCGGAAACAGAATGACGCGTGAGTACACCAAACAGGAGAAGACAAAGCAGTCGTTGCATACAGCAAGTTTGCAGTAAATTAAGGAGTCATTTCATACCATCCATGTTTTCCTGTTTACGAAAACGATTCCGGTGGATAAGAGAGCCATCCTTTTTTTGGGCGAAATCTAACGCCCCGCCGTCCTGATTCTGGTCAGTCCGCTGACAGCGCTTAAACCCGGCCTGGGACTGGTTATTTTGTTTAAAATAATGCATTTCATCTATTTAAGTATTTTTTATTACAATTCCCTTCAACAGATTTTTGACCAGATTTCCGGTTATACTTAAAAATAATTTTTGGAACCTTTAAAATAATGCTAATATTGTGTGTTTAATACACATTCAAATGTGTCTTTGATACATAATGTGTGGACCGGACAAAAACAAGATTGCTAAAATTTTAATGATTGCTTATGTTGCCCCAAAAACTGATGAAGGCAGCCAGTCTTATTATACTGGCGTTGTTGGCGCAGATCTCCTTTGCGCAAGACAGAGTGATTACAGGAAAAGTTACTGATTCCAAAGATGGTTCCCCGGTACAGGGAGCAAGCGTGGTGGCCAAAGGCAACCGCACAGGTGCTCAGACTGCTGCTGATGGAACATTCCGTATTTCAGTTCCTTCCACTGTAAATGCACTGATCGTTTCTTCTGTTGGCTTTGCCACACAGGAAATATCCATTGAAGGAAAGACTTCTGTAACTGTATCACTGGTGGTGGCCAATGCTTCGATGGGCGAAGTAGTGGTCGTTGCTTATGGTACCCGCAGAAGGGGAGACCTTACCGGTTCCGTTACATCGGTATCGGCCAAGGATTTCCAGAAAGGTAATATCAACTCTCCCGAGCAATTGCTCCAGGGTAAGGTAGCCGGTCTCCAGGTAACCACGGGTGGTGGTTCTGCAGGTGGCGGCAGCCGTATCCGTATCCGGGGTGGTGCTTCCCTGAATGCCAGCAACGATCCGCTGATCGTAATTGATGGTGTTCCGGTAGAAGGTAACGGTGTAGCTGGTTCAGCCAACCTGCTGAACTCGATAAACCCCAATGATATTGAATCCATGACCGTGCTGAAAGATGCTTCTGCAACGGCCCTCTATGGATCAAGAGCCTCCAACGGGGTGATCATCATCACTACCAAGAAAGGAACCAAGGGTAAACTGAAGTTCAATTATAACAACATGTTCTCCGTAGGTATCATCGGTGATAAAGTAGATGTACTGACCGGCGATCAGGTTCGCAGCATTGTTACCGCCGATGCAACCGCTACCGGTAACAATACATACAAGAATCTCCTTGGCACCGCCAATACCAACTGGCAGGATGAAATTTATCAGGCCGCTTTCGGTATTGATAATACCATCAGTGCCAGCGGAAGTCTGGGTAAGATCCCCTTCCGTGCTTCACTGGGTTACCTCAATCAGAATGGTATCCTCAAAACAAATAATTTCAACCGTTTCAGCACGGCGATCAACCTGAACCCGAAATTCCTGGAAGAGCACCTGAGTGTGAACTTCTCTGTGAAAGCCAGTCAGACGAGGAATCGTTTTGCCGATGAAGGTGCGATCGGAAATGCCGTAAGCTTTGACCCCACCAAACCGGTAGAATCCGGCAATAAGAACTGGGGTGGATATTGGGAATGGTTGCAGACCGATGGTAAACCCATTGATCTTTCCAACCGCAACCCGCTGGGTCTGCTGAATCTCCGTGATAACCGTTCTACGGTGAACCGCGTGATCGGTAACGTGCAACTGGACTATAAACTGCATTTCTTCCCCGACCTGCATATCCTGGCCAATCTTGGTATGGATTACCTGAGCGGCAGCGGAAATGACAATATCGATTCACTGTCCCCCACCAACTATAAAGTGGGTGGCCGCAGAACCTATTACGAGCAGCAGAAAGTAAACAACCTCGCTGATTTCTCGCTCTACTATTCAAAAGAGATCAAGAGTATCCGCAGTAAGATCGATGTACTGGCCGGTCACAGCTATCAGAGTTTCCTGACCAAAGTGACCAACCTGCCTTCTTTCAGTTACAGGACTATTGCTGATCCTACACGTCCGGCGAAAAAAGATACCATCCAGGGATCAGAACCGACCTTCCCGACCGACCGTCCGGAATATCGCCTCGAATCCTATATCGGACGGGTCAACTTCACCGTGATGGATAAATACCTGTTAACAGCGTCTATCCGGAGTGATGCGAGTTCCAAACTGAACCCCAATGACCGCGTAGGTTATTTCCCTGCCGTGGCACTGGCCTGGAAAATGAAAGATGAGTTCTTTAAATCGTCTAATGTAGTGACCGACCTGAAACTCCGCCTCGGATGGGGTGTTACCGGTCAGCAGGATGGTATCGGATATTATTCCTACCTCCCCCGTTATTCACTGGGTAATAATTCTGCGCAATACCAGTTCGGCAACAGCTTTGTCAGCGTACTGCGTCCGGAAGGATATGATCCGAACCTGAAATGGGAAACCACTACCACCTCCAACATTGGACTTGATTTCGGTTTTGCCAAGAACAGGATCTCCGGTTCAGTCGACCTCTATTCCCGCAAAACAGAAGACCTGCTCGCCAACGTAGCCGTTGCGGCCGGTGCGAACTTTGTGAATGAGATCGTGACCAACGTAGGCGATATCAAAAGTGAAGGTATCGAGCTGACCATTAACACCACACCGGTAAAGACCAAGAACCTGACCTGGGATTTTGGGTTCAACTATACCTATAATAAAGCTGAGATCACCAACCTCCTGAAGAACCCCGATCCGAATTTCAAAGGACAGGATGTAACCTTCATTGGTGGTGGTACCGGTAACAATATCGGTATCCATGCAGTAGGGTACAGTCCCTATACCTTCATCATGTTCAAACAGATCTATGATGAAAATGGTAAAGCGATCGATGGTCTTTTCGAGGATACCAACCGCGATGGTATCATCAACAACGATGACCGTTACCTGTACAAGAAGCCCGCTGCCGATGTACTGGTAGGTCTGAATACCCAGGTAACGTATAAAGAGTTTACGTTCGGTATCACCGGTCACGGTTCTTTCGGTAACTATATCTACAATAATGTAAACTCCAACAACGGGGTGTTACGTGCGATCAAGAACCCGATCAACTTTATCGGTAATGCCACTACGGATTACCTGACCACCGGTTTCAACA
>CALRQQ020000110.1:0-8936 GCA_943370345.1 Chitinophaga pinensis | reverse complement strand
CTATATCACCGGTTATGAAAAGACCAATATGGGAGAGATCCTCGCTAAAGACCTGCAGGGCACGGCCTTTACATTTTATCCTGACCCTTATCCCACCCAACAATTATTCTATCGCTCCGATAATGCCACCCTGGCCCGTCTCGGAGTACCGGCGCATACCATCTCTACTTCCAAAATGGATGTGGAACCCCACTACCATAAACTCACCGATCATGTCGAAACACTTGACATGGTCAATATGACCGAAGTAATCAAAGCCATTGCCTTAAGCTCTAAGAGTATTATAGCTGGGAAAGAGACACCGTCAAGGGTGAAGGTGGAAGATCTCAGGTAGAAGTTGGACGTTTGATGTTTCGTGTTGAGGTTAGACGCGTTGCAAAGGCATCGTGTTTACTGGCTGTTGTGGTATGAATGCGTGATGTTCGCCCTTGTCATCCTGTCACAACCGGCACACTGTGCACCGCATCACTCATCTCCCTGATCAGGTTCACATCTTTCTCGATCGCATTTCCCACGACGATCACATCGGCACCGGCTTTACAATTGAGGTAGGCTTTTTCCGGCTGGAGAATACCACCGCCCACGATCAGGGGCACTTCAATATGATCGGCCACCGCCTTGATCATACTTTCGGTAATAGGACGTTTGGCGCCACTACCGGCATCCATATAGATCAGTTTCATGCCCAGCATTTCACCGGCCATCGCCGTACACATGGCAATTTCGTTCTTATCAGCAGGCACCGGGGCCGCATTGCTTATATAGGAGACTGTTGTGGGTGCCCCACCATCCACCACGATATAACCCGTGGGCATGATCTCTAATCCGCTTTTCTTTACAAAAGGCGCGGAAACCACATGCTGACCGATCAGCAATTCCGGGTTACGGCCGGAGATGAGGGATAAATAAAGCAAGGCATCAGCATAGCGGCTAACCTGGGAAGGGCTCCCGGGAAACAAAATAACCGGGATATCACAGCTCTTTTTGAGCTGTTGTACACATTCATCCAGGTGATTGGAGATCACCAGGCTGCCGCCGACCAGCAGGTAGTCCACCTTTGCATCTGACGAACGCCGGACCAGCTCCTCCAGCATGGCCGGATTGACCTTATCGGGGTCGATCAGCACCGCAAAAGACTTCTTTCCCTGCTTCTTTTTTTCGGTCAGTGTATGGTAGATCGGCATTTTCATCCGGAACCGGTTGATTTAGGCAAAAATGCGAAAAATAGTTGGCTTTGAAGCAGGTAGCCGCAGGCTAATTTTAACGGAGTGAGCAAGTCCTAAACCGGGGATCTGATTGACTTCTTCAAAGGCTTTCCCGGAGCCGCCAATAACCCGGATTTTTCAGGATCCCGGAAAAAAACCCGGAACCGGATTCCGGAAAAAATTTAACCAGCTATGGTTACCGGAAAATGAAGAAAAAAGCACCTTTTTGTTAACTTTCATTGGTGAAAAAGATCCTTTTTTAGCCCTGAAAAGGCCCTGAAAACAGTGTTAAAAAATTATTAATAGAAGGAACCGAATTTTCCAAAAAAACTTAGCCCATAAAAAATACACGTATTGTGAAAAAATCACGAAAACCAGTACTGGCAAGCCTTTCGGGATTTTACGATCCTATTTTCCACACATTGGGGATATCTGTAAGTTTGAACTTCCTTGTAATAAAAATACTTTCGTAAACAACCTCCCGCCAGGGATGTTGAGTTTGTAATCAGGACCAAAACCCAATAAATTCTTTCGAGTTATGGCAAATAAGAAGCAGGCATCCGCCAAAAGCGGTTTGCAGTTCAGTCGTCGCTTCACTAAGGAAGATGTAAGTGTGTATGACATGTTCGAGTACGATTACCGGACATCCATTATCCGCAACCCTTCTGGTGAAGTGGTTTTTGAAATGACCAATGTGGAGGTTCCCAAACAGTGGAGCCAGATCGCCACAGACATTTTAGCCCAAAAGTATTTCCGGAAAGCCGGTGTACCCCAGCCCGATGGTACATTAGGCCGTGAGACCTCTGCCAAACAGGTGGCGCACCGTATGGCCAATTGCTGGCGCGTATGGGGCGAACGGTATGGCTATTTCGCCACCGAAAATGATGCACAGGTATTCTACGAAGAATTAGTGTATTCCATCCTCAACCAGATGTGTGTGCCCAACAGCCCGCAATGGTTCAATACCGGTTTGTATGAAAGCTATGGTATTGCAGGTAAGCCCCAGGGCCACTACTATGTGGATGCCGTGGACGGTGTCCTGAAAAAATCACAGAACGCCTACGAGCGTCCCCAGCCGCACGCCTGCTTCATCCTGAGTGTGGATGATGACCTGGTGAACGAAGGGGGTATCATGGACCTCTGGGTTCGTGAAGCCCGTATCTTCAAATATGGTTCCGGTGTGGGAACCAACTACTCCAACCTCCGTGGCGAAGGCGAAAAGCTGAGCGGTGGTGGTAGTTCCTCTGGTCTGATGAGTTTCCTTAAGATCGGTGACCGCGCTGCAGGCGCCATTAAGTCTGGTGGTACGACCCGCCGGGCCGCTAAAATGGTATGTCTGGATCTGGATCACCCCGAGATCGTGGAGTTCATCAACTGGAAAGTGGAAGAAGAAAAGAAAGTGGGTGCCCTGATCAATGCCGGCTATCCTTCCGGATACGAAGACGAAGCATACAAAACCGTTAGTGGTCAGAACTCCAATAACTCCATCCGTATCCCGAACTCTTTCTTCGAGAAACTGGATAAAGGAGAAGATTGGGAACTCACCGGTCGTATGGATGGTCGCGTGATGAAAAAAGTTCCTTCCCGCGAACTCTGGAACCAGATCGCCTATGCCGCCTGGCGTTGTGCGGATCCCGGTACACAATATAATACTACCATCAACGAATGGCATACCTGCCCCGAAGGTGGGGAGATCAGGGCCTCCAACCCCTGCTCTGAGTACATGTTCCTCGACAATACGGCCTGTAACCTGGCTTCAGCCAACCTGATGAAGTTCTACAATGCAGACACGAATCAGTTTGACGTGGAAGGTTACGAGTATAACTGCCGTCTGTGGACCGTAGTACTGGAAGTATCCGTACTGATGGCGCAGTTCCCTTCTAAAGAGGTTGCGCAGTTAAGTTATGAATATCGTACACTCGGTCTCGGTTATGCCAACCTCGGTACCATGCTGATGGTGAGTGGTATCCCGTATGATAGTGAAGAAGCCCGTGCTATTGCAGGTGCGATCACGGCGATCATGACCGGTACCTCTTACAAAACCTCTGCGGAAATGGCCCAGGCCCTGGGTGCTTTCCCGAGATATGAGGAGAACAAGGCGCACATGATGAAAGTAATGCGCAATCACCGTCTCGCGGCTTACGATGCGGATGAATATGAGCAACTCAGCCTGAAACCCCAGGGGATCAAAGTAAAATATTGTCCTGACTACCTGCTGAAAGCCGCCTGCAAAGCGTGGGATGACGCGGTAGAAATGGGAGAGAAATACGGTTACCGCAATGCACAGGCAACGGTAATTGCACCTACAGGTACTATCGGCCTGGTGATGGATTGCGATACAACCGGTGTGGAACCTGATTTTGCCCTGGTGAAGTTTAAAAAATTATCCGGTGGTGGTTATTTCAAGATCATCAACCAGTCTGTACCTACGGCCCTGAGAAATTTAGGGTACTCTGAAAAAGAAACAGAAAATATCATCAAGTATGCAGTAGGTGCGGCCAGCTTTGCCGGTGCGCCTTTTGTAAACCATCAGAGCCTGAGCGAAAAAGGGTTCATCGCCGACGAGATCAAACGTCTGGATGCAGCCGCCGCCACCGCTTTTGAGATCGGATTCGTATTCAATAAGTACACGCTGGGAGAAGAGTGCCTGCAACGTCTGGGCTTTACACCGGAGCAGTATAATAATTTTGAATGGAGTCTGCTGGAAGCCCTCGGTTATACCGACGAGCAGATCGAAGCCGCCAACGATTATGTATGCGGTACCATGATGCTCGAAGGTGCTCCAGGACTGAAAGACGAACATCTGCCCGTTTTTGACTGTGCCAATAAATGCGGACAAAAAGGCGAGCGCTATATTCATGCGCACGGCCATATCCGCATGATGGGTGCCACACAGCCTTTTATCAGTGGCGCCATCTCTAAAACCATTAACCTTCCGCATGAAGCCAAAGTGGAAGAGATCGCGGATGCTTACTACCTGAGCTGGAAGCTCGGTCTGAAAGCCAACGCCCTCTATCGCGATGGTTCCAAACTGTCACAGCCGCTCAGCAATAAGTCTGACAAGAAGAAAAAAGACACGGCTGTAGAAGAAACAAAAGCGGTAGCTGCTGAACCGGCACCGATGGCAGAATCCAACATTGTTGACCTTGGTAAACTGACCGTGGAAGAACTGCTGGAAGAAGTACAAAAACGTGTTCAGGCATCTCCGGATACTAAACTGAAGCGTAAACTCGCCAGCATCGTGGAGCGTCGTACACTCCCGGCCAAGCGTCGTGGTTTTACACAAAAAGCCAAGATCAGTGGTCAGGCTGTATTCCTCCGCACAGGTGAATATGCCGATGGTACACTGGGTGAGATCTTCGTGGATATGGCCAAGGAAGGAGCGACCATGCGCAGCATGATGAACTGCTTCGCGATCTCCGTTTCCATCGGTCTGCAGTATGGAGTTCCCCTGGAAGAATTCGTGGATAAATTCGCGTTCACCCGCTTCGATCCTTCCGGATTCGTAGAGCACCCGAATATCAAAACAACCACGTCTATCGTTGACTTTATCTTCCGTGTATTAGGTTATGAATACCTCGGTCGTACCGATCTCGTGCATGTACTGGATAAACCCGAAGTGATGAATACCGGCGGGGATGACTGGGATGAAGTGCCCTCTAACCCTCTCGAGTATGTGAAAGAGCCCGAGCTCTCCAGCGTACGGATCACCCCTTCATCTTCAGCAAGTGTAGCACCCCAGCCCGCGAAGGCCCAGCGTGCGGCGGCACAACCGGTGAAGAGCGAAAGCAGCATCGATGCCATGAATGCAGTGGCTAAGAATATGCAGAGTGATGCACCCGCCTGTAACGTGTGCGGTAACATCATGATGCGTAGCGGCGCCTGCTACAAATGCCTGAACTGCGGCAACCAGGGAGGTTGTGGTTGATCACTTCCCATCAAGTTAGTCTAGGACGGAAAACCAAATAAAGAAGGTACCCATTAAAGCAGAACCCGCTGAAAAGCGGGTTCTTTTTTTGTTTATAACTGAGCTGAGGAAAAACAACCTGCATGCGTGAATGTAAGAAGTGAATGAGGCCGGTTTTCCCGTCCAAAAAAGATAAAACAGGGCGTCATTTATACGGAATTCGCATCAATGCAGTAGCTTGCTCAGACAAAATAAAGGACATGTATAAAGCGGGAGATAACAGGTATGGTACCATGAAGTACAACCGGACCGGAAACAGTGGATTACTGTTGCCGGCTATTTCGCTCGGACTCTGGCAGAATTTCGGCAATGCGAATGAGTATGAAGAAATGAAAGCGATCATTCTCGGTGCATTTGACCGGGGAGTTACGCATTTTGACCTGGCCAATAATTACGGACCTCCCGGTGGTGAGGCCGAACGGAATTTTGGAAAAATGCTGAAAGAAGACCTGATGCCTTACCGGGATGAACTGATCATCTCCACCAAGGCCGGTTATTATATGTGGCCCGGTCCCTATGGCGAATGGGGTTCCCGTAAAAACCTGCTGGCCAGTTGCGATCAGAGCCTGAAAAGAATGGGGCTGGATTATGTTGATATTTTTTATTCTCATCGCCCGGATCCCAACACACCCGTTGAAGAAACCATGCAGGCACTGGACAGCATCGTGCGCAGCGGGAAAGCGCTCTATGCCGGTATCTCTAATTACAACGCGGAACAAACCCGTAAAGCAGCTGCCGTATTGAAGCAACTCGGAACACCCTGCCTCATTCATCAACCGCGTTACTCAATGCTCGATCGTTGGGTGGAAGCACCAGGTACGGCTGATGGAAAGTCATTGCTGGAAGTCGTGGCAGAAGAAGGTATGGGCAGTATCGTGTTCTCGCCGCTTGCACAGGGTCGTTTGACGGATAAATATATCAATGGTGTACCGACTAATTCACGGGTTGGCCGGGCTTTATCCAATGGAGCTATTCAGATCAAGGACCTGAGTGAGGATATGATCGGTAAGATCAGCCAGCTGAATCAACTGGCCCTTCAACGCGGCCAATCACTGGCCCAGATGGCCATTGCCTGGTTGCTGAAAGACAATCGGGTGACTTCAGTATTGGTAGGGGCAAGTTCACTTCTGCAACTGGACGCTAATATTGAAGCATTGCAACAACCTGCGTTCACTACGGAAGAACTGAACCTGATCGAGGCTATACTCAATAAGTAAAAAGTGTTAAGAGAATCACCAATACATCTGATTACGAAGGAAGACCGATAGCTCTTCCGCCATCTTTCCGTGTTCTTTCATGTCCGGATGGGCATCACAACCGCTGGTATAACGGCTGCTGAAAAAGAAGTGAGTGATTTTTTCATCACCGCTTAGCCGGATGGATCTAGTTACTGCACCGATGTATTCTTTCAGCGCCTGATCAAGTTGCCGGTCCGCCATCGGACTATTCAGCAACACAATAAGTGCTTTTGGGTAGTACGATCTCAGCCGGCTGATAAACGTAATATAGGCATTGCAAAAAAGGGTTGAATCCTGAATACCATCATTTTGCCCCAGACAAACGGTTACCACATCGGGCTGAAACAGCGTGAAGTCCCAGTTCAGTTTATTTTCTGCCATATTGATCTTATCAACCACATCCGGCATAACTGTGGTCTTGTTACAACAACTCCGGATCAGTCCGATGCCGGATACGGAGGTAAGCTGCCATTGAGCATTAAGTGAACGGGCCATCTGGGGGCCATAGGCCATATACGCATTATGTTGGTCATACCATTCCCTTGTTTTGCAGGGAATTTCACTGTCGTCATTGCCCATACCACAGGTGATTGAATTGCCGATGAATTCAATTTTTCGTTGTGGCAGGGGAGTTGTTTCAACCAGTTTACTGCAGATGAATCGGACCGGTTCAAGATAGCCGATCTCGGCTTCCGTATCCTTGCAGATCACGATCGTATGAACCCCTTTTTTTAATCCCGTAGCGAGAACGATCCTGTTTTGTTTTGCTTTAAGCTGAATGCGGTAGCTTTTTTTATTGTCCACGATGACCTGCAGGTAGTTGTGCGATTTCCCCCATTTTTCTTCATCGTTGATATCCATTACACAATAGGTTCCCCGGAACCGGATGCTGATATATACCCCCGGTGCCCAGAACCTGGGTTGACCGGCCTCTATGTAACTGATGCGGCCTGTATAGCGGATATAGGGATGGGAGGATGGGTAATAACTACTGTCCGTGCCTGTCCCCGCCCTGGATTCAATACAACTGAAGAGGAGTAATAACAGGATAGCTGATCGCATATTAAAACAGGTATTGCTTTGAGGAAGGGATTTACTTCAACAGGAAAGGTTCAATAACAGGTTGCCAGATAGCGTACCCCTTTTTGTTCATGTGCAGTTTGTCGGAGAGGAAGATATCTTCCATTAAACGCCCGTCTTTGGTGAACATTTTATGATAGACATCCGCGAAAGATGTCTTTTTCTTGCGACGTATATATTTCCGGATCAGTTTATTTCCCTTTTCGAACACGGGCCGGAATTTTTCCCGGCTGGGACTGGGCTTCATGGAAACATAAAGAATGGGTACATCCGGCAGTTGTGAACGGATCAGGGTATGCAGCCGTTTGAACCGGTTCAGGACAGAATCGGCTGTAATGGACGGCGAAGAGGCGACATCATTCTCCCCGCAATAAATAACGATCTGCTTCGGGTTATAAGCAAAGATCACCTGTGCAGCATATTGCAACTGATGGGTGAGGGAGGATCCCCCGAAAGCCCTGTTGAGAACCGGATAGCCGGGAAAATATGTATTGACATCCTTCCAGTTGGTAAACGAGGAGCTCCCTATAAAAAGGATGGGCCGGGCGGGTGGAGGATTCAGTGAATCCAGTTTTTTAAAATAATTTATTTCATTGATGAATGGCTGAGCTGCCAAGCCAATGGTAAGAAAAAGCAAGGGCATCAGGATCCGGAAATACAGGGATATTCGTTTCATTTGTTTTTTTTGTTAGATCATATAAAAACCCGGCTTTCAGAACTATAATCTTCCCGGAATTGCTTAGGGGTACAACTTTTTTTCTTTTTAAAGAGCCGGTTGAAGTTGGAGATATTGTTGAATCCGCAATCATAAGCAACTTCGGCAACCGGTTTGTTTGTTTCAATGAGTAAGCGGGAGGCGTGTCCTAGTCGGATCTCCAGCAGGCTGTCGATAAAACTGATCCCGGTATGCGTTTTAAAGAAACGACTGAAAGAGACCTCTGTCATGTTGGCCAGCTTTGCCGCATCGGCCAATAAAACGGGCTTATCAAAATTTCGGTTTATATATTCCATTACTTTTTCAATACGTCGGCTATTATAGCTCTGCTGAATATTGCTGAAAGACGCATCTGAGAGTAAACGCATATTCCTGGAAATTGACAGGTCATGCAGAATGGACATCAATTCCAGTACAGAGTCGAACCCCTGTTTACAGTGGAGTTGCTTTAGTCGCCCGGAAAGCTGCTGGGTGGTTGCTTTGGAGAAAAGAACACCTCGCTTGGATTTCTCAAACATGTCCCGTATGAAATGCAGTTGATTCCGTCTGAGCATTTTATCGTCAAACAGATCTTTATGGAACTGAATTGTGATCTCCTGTATTTCCTGATTCCGGCACTTGTGAGTCTTCCAGACATGCGGCAGATTAGAGCCTACCAGCACCAGTTCCGTATCGTCAATTTCTTCCATGTGATCACCCACCACCCTTTTGGCACCTTTGGCATTGATGAT
>CALRQQ020000109.1:0-9006 GCA_943370345.1 Chitinophaga pinensis | reverse complement strand
TCTTTGGTCATGTCCCAGTAGAACTTACATTTACCCTTGTGTTCACAGGAACGGCAACTGGTCCCTCTGAAACTGTTGTTCTTTCCATAATGTTCCAGGCTGCCATAGGCACTTACTTCCACGGGTTCTGAATTCAGCCACCAGTTCAGCAGGTCAAAGTGGTGCGTGGCTTTGTGTACCCACAAGGACCCCCCTTTATTCATCCGTCCATGCCAGCGGCGGAAATAATCCGCACCATGATATACGTTGAGGTACCAATGGAAGTCAACGGAGGTGATCTTACCCACCCGTTCAGCCGTCAGTAATTCTTTCAGCTGAACATTGTGTACACTGTGGCGGTAGTTAAAGGCCACCAGTACTTTTTTGCCACTCCGTTTTTCCGCATCCAGGATCGCTTTGCATTTGGATTCATCCGTGGTCATGGGTTTTTCAGTAATTACATTGAACCCTTTGTCAAGTGCCTTGATGATGAATTCATCATGCGTGGCATCCACGGTGGTGACAATAATAAAATCCGCACTGACCTTTGCCAGCAGTTCTTCAAAGCTGTCGAACACAGGAATATTGCCCCCGTATTCTTTTTGTGCCCTGAGTTTACGGCCAGGGTTACTATCGTAGAGTCCGGTAAATTCAACATAGTCGTTGAAGTTCTTCAGGAGATCTTTACCCCAGAAACCACTGCCGCGGTGACCGGTACCCACCTGGGCAAGTCTGATCTTGCCGGTTGGACGGGCTAATGACTGCAACGGATGAAGCAGGAGGGCCGCACCGGCCATTCCCGTGTACTTGATGAAAGATTTTCTTTCCATATGGCGTATGTTTCGTTTTGTATGTTCGCTCCGGTTCAACCGGTTCTTTTAATCATTAAAACGGATCCAGTCGATCTGCACCTGGCCCGCATCATTGGTCTTATTGGTCCGGTTAAAAAAGAACCCAAGTTTGGCTCCGACCCATCGTCCGGGTTTTGCCAGGGCTTCGGAACCGATCGTAATAAAGTTCGTTCCATCCTCACTGTAACTGAAGCGGTACTTTCCGCCGGCAATCATAGTTGCCCGAAAATAAATATCCGTCTTACCGGCTTTCTGCCCATCCTGTACTGTTTCTTTTCCCCCCTTATCGGCATTGCCGCAAAGAGTGGTGCTGATCATGTTCCCGTCTTTTCTTTTTTCAATTGAAATAAAACTGTAATCTGATCCATGCAGGATCAGTCCGAATTTTTCGCCTTCCCAACGGGGGAGGAATCTGAATTTAACCGTGGCGGTAAAGGATTCGGCCGGTAATTTCTGGGCCAGTATATGCGGATAGTCCCAGACCGTCTTTACCGAATCCGGAACCAAGGCTGAAAACAGCTGGAGAAAACCCTGTGGTGTGGCAAAGGCCCATCCTTCCTGCGGGTTGGCCTGCCATTGCCATTGTAGTCCTAACCGGGGTTTATTGAACTCATCCGAAACCGGGATGCTGACCGCAGGATAAGTCTTCCCCACATTGGGTTTTTTATACGTCATCACGGGTTCGCCTTTCCCGTCCCCATCTTCATCGGTTCCGATCACGGGCCAGTCATTCACCCACTT
This sequence comes from Chitinophaga pinensis, assembly GCA_943370345.1. Taxonomy (GTDB): domain Bacteria; phylum Bacteroidota; class Bacteroidia; order Chitinophagales; family Chitinophagaceae; genus JJ008. The sequence continues at coordinate 7,435 of CALRQQ020000109.1, read as the reverse complement.
CATCGGCTGTAAGTGAACGATTCGTCCATAGGCTTCCTTATCCTGAAAATGCAGGAACCAGTCTTCACCGGTAACTGTATTTACCCAGGCACCCTGGTGGGGGCCATTTACCGGTGACTTGCCCTGGTCCATAACCACTTTCCGTTCGTAGGGACCATAAATATTTTTTGACCGCAATACTAACTGCCAGCCTGTACTCACCCCACCGGCCGGGGCAAACAGGTAATAATAACCATTCCGTTTATACATTTTCGGTCCTTCCACCGTAGGATCCTGTTCGTGGCCATCAAATACCAGTACCGGATCAGTAATGGTTTTTGTTCCTTCTTTATTCATTTCCTTGATGACAAGAATGGATTTGAATCCGGCCCGGCTGCCGGCATAGGCATGTGCCAGGTAGACCTTTCCGTTATCATCCCAGAGCGGACAGGGATCGATCAGTCCTTTGCCGGCTTCCACTAGCGCAGGAGCCGACCAGGGGCCTGTAATATTCTTTGCCTTCACGAGGTAGATCCCAAAATCAGGATCAGGGTAATAGATATAAAATTCATTATTATGATACCTGATACTGGGCGCCCATACACCAGCTCCATGCTGCACTTTGTTGTAGTAATCCGTGGGTGGTTGTACGGTCAATGCATGACCGATCAGCTCCCAGTTCACGAGGTCTTTTGAATGCAGGATGGGTAATCCGGGGATATGGGTAAAACTCGAAGACACCATATAATAATCCGAACCCACCCGGATGGCATCCGGATCGCTGTAATCGGCATGCAGGATGGGATTACGGTACGTGCCGGAAGGTACAGGCTGTGTATAACCGATAATTGAAAGGAATACAAGTCCGCTCAGCAGGATCTTTTTCATCAGTATTTATTTTACAGTTTGCAGCCAGTTGCGCAGACGCTCCAGCCACTGGTCATTCGTTGTTTTATTATTCATCCCGAATCCATGTCCGCCGGCCGGATACAGGTGCAGTTCAGCCGGAACTTTATTTTTGATACAGGCCTGGTAATACCGGATACTGTTTTCAGCCGGTACCGCTCCGTCATCTCCCGCATGTACGAGGAAAGAAGGCGGGGTCTTTGCGGTCACCTGCAGCTCATTGCTGAAAAAACGGATCTGCCCCTCCGGAGCCTGTGCACCCACCAGGTTATTACGGGAGCCCTTATGCGTAAAACTGCTGTCAAAACTAATGACAGGGTAGATCAGGATCGCGAAGTCGGGCCGGCAGGAAGTGGTATCGGTATTGGCTTCATCTGCTTTAAAGGTAAAATGCGTGGCGGCAGTGGAAGCGAGATGACCGCCTGCAGAGAAACCCATGATGCCGATCTTATCAGCAGCGATCTTCCACTCTTTTGCATGACGGCGTACATAACGGATGGCTTCCTGTGCATCCTGCAGGGGGGCGAGACTGCGGTTGTATTGCAGGCTGTCGTCCGGCAAACGGGATTTCAACACTACGGCGGTTATACCCCATTTATTGAGTTCTTCGGCCACTCTCGTACCTTCTTTATCAAATGCGAGAATGGTATATCCACCACCCGGGCAAACAACCACGGCCTGTCCGTTGGGTTTATCCGGACGGAAAATGGTCAGTGTGGGAGTGAGTACTTTACTGATCCGGGTGACATTATTACTGGTCAGTGCTGTTTCGCGGTCGGTTACATTTTTATTATTAGGAACCGGGCCGCTATACAAGGGCACGATGACCGCTTTGCGTTGCATAAACAATTCCGGTTTGAAGGACAGGGCCGTACTTGTTTTATACCAGGATTCACCGGCGCTGAAAAGGGATGGAAGGGTATAACCTGCGGCTTCTTTAGCCGTCAATTGTTTGCTCCATTTTACCCGGCTTCCGGGGTTGGCACCTGGACCCGTATTCTGATATTCCGCATAATAAGCGGTTTTTTCATTTTCAGGATTGCCCCAGTTATCCCAGCCTGCGGCAGTAATGGCGGCGGGTAAACTGCATTGCAGGAATACCGTGCGGGCATTGCTGCGCCAGGGACGTCCCAGCGATAGTTTATTGACGGCTGAATCGGCGGTCAGGATACAACCGATAAATACAAAACCATGTTTGTTTCCTTTGGGTGTACTGGCGGCAGTGATAAATGAATTGGACTTACTGCGTATGGTACAGGCATTGAACACTGCCATACCCGGACCGAAGATAAAGTCAGTCGTACCTTCTATATAGCAATGGTCAAATAACTGACGGGACGTTTCGCCGCTGGAGAAAATTGTATCCTGGTTGCCAAGGAATTTACAATTGGTAAAAACAGCTTTATCCGCATCCACATAGAGTGCCAGTGCCTGTCCTACCGGGCCAGCACTGTTGACAAAACTGATATTGGCCGCACGGAACCGGTTGCCCGAAACTTTTACGGTATAGGAGGTAAAGGTCGTATGCTTGCCTTTCCCGGAAAAATCGTCGTATACAATGATGGTGCTGTCCACATTCTCTCCGATAAAAGTGATATCGGTATTGGTGGAGGGCACTTCGATCTTTTCGCGATAAGTGCCGTTCCGGATATACAACGTGATCGGTGCCAGGGGATAGACCCGCATGGCATCAATGGCATCCTGGATAGTGTAATAATCTCCCGTACCGTCCTTGGCCACAGTGAAAACATATTTGTACTGATTCGGGTTGGCCGTTTGTGCTGCAATGCTCCAGCCGCAAAGCAGCAGGATGATCAAAATTAAATTCTTTTTCATTTTATTCCTGTTCGGGTTTCCAGCCATGCAGTACCCGTCTGATTGTATACTGCCGGGTTTCATTCCGGGTTAATTGATGAGTCCAGGCTAATCTTTTATTGGGATTGGCTCCAGGACCTTTGCTTTTATATTCCGCGTAATACGTGGTTTTATGATTGTCGTTATTGTTCCAGGTACTCCAGCCTTCAGCTTTTATATGGGCACCCATATGGCAATTAAGGTACACGACTTTTGCAAAAGGACGCCAGGGCCTCCCCAGCGATACCAGGTGAAGGGCTGTGTCACCCGTCAGCCGGCAATGCTTAAAAATATATCCGTAAGCCTGTTCTCTGGTGGTTGAAGCGGCTGTAACATGGGAGTTCTTCTTACTGTGTATCGTACAGTTTTCAAACCAGGCCGTAGCTTCTCCGAAAATAAAGTCGGTGGTACCCTCAATGTAACAATCCTTGAAAAACTGACGACCCTTTTTGCCATCAATGAGTAAAACATCCTGAAACCCGGTAATCCGGCAGTTGATAAACCGTCCGTAGTCACCATCAGATTCTACGGCAACAGCTTGACCGGCCGAGAAACCAGCATCATTCCTGAAACTGATATTACGGGCCGTAAAATGATCCGCTTCAACTTTAAAACTCCAGGAAGTCCGGGTACTAATGGGTTGGCCGGAGGGACTGATTTTGCCTGTATGATCATTATACGTTAGCACGGTGTTGAGTGGATCTTCCCCGATGAACGTGATATTCGGCTTGAGCGAATCAATCCGTATTTTTTCGGTGTAAATACCTTTCTTTATATAAATGGTAAACGTATACTGGTTATGATCCGGTACCGTTTGTATGGCAGCCTCTATCGTGGTAAAATCACCACTTCCGTCCTTGGCAACAGTAGCCTGATTAGTAATCGGCTTTTCCGGGAATATTTTTTTTATAAAAAGAGTAATACTGTGAACCGTGGAATCAAACCAGGGTTGAAAAAAAATAAAAGAATGCGGAGAACCGGAAAAGGTTTTCACGGCGGCATAAATATGGTGCTGGTCCAGTATTTTGCGAAAGTCGTCTCTTCCGGCATGCATCCGATCCACTCCGCTATTAATAAAGAAATAGGGAGGACAATGTTTTCCGGCATGGGTTAGCGGGGCGGCTTCTTTCCAACGTTCCGGATTTTCTGTTTTACTATAGCCAAACCAATAAGTGGCTGCCGAAATCTTTTTACTATCATCTCCTTCGCCGGATTCAGGATGAATGAAGGCCAATGTTCCATCCAGATCGATCACGGCATCTGCACGGGAGGATTGCAAGGGGCAACAACCATCACCTTCATAATCCGGATTCCCATTGGTAGCACCCATCATCGCTGCCAGTTCACCACCGGCAGAGTGACCTGCCACTACGATCTGTTCCTTATTCACGTAGTATTCATCTGCATGCTGACGGATCCAGCGGATCGCTGATTTGATATCATGGATCGCGGCGGGGTAGAGCGCCTCAGTAGACAAGCGGTACTCTGGGGCAAGGCATACATAACCGGCTTTGGCAAGCCGTTTCAGCAGGTCTTCGTGCATGGATTTACTCCCGCTACGCCAGCCGCCTCCGTGAATAAAAAGGATGGCTGTTCTTTTCTTTTTTGCTAATGATACCGGATAGCAGATATCCAGTGAAAGTTCCCGCTCTGGTGTATGACAGTAGAATAGATTTTTTTTGAATACAACTCCCGTACTGTCAATGACCGGGAACCGGATATCCGGATAATTTTTTTGTTGTTTCTCCAACTCCTTTTGCAGTGTATACGAACTATCTCTTTTGCCTGTGATCCCGTCACGGCGTTGTGCGTGGCTAATGCCCGCCAGTATGAGAAATGCGATTAATTTGAAAGTTTGCTTCATTTATTTTTTTACCGGCGGGGTGAATATCCGTTCATTCAGGTCTGTACCCAATGATCTCAGTTCTTTTAATACCAGCTGAGCGATCAGCCGGGCACCCAGTTCACTGAAATGCGTATTATCTTCCTTGCCTTCGGGATAATTCGGGTGCTCGCCGGGCTTAAGTTGCATAAAGAGCAATTTCGAGTTTTCAACGCCCAGTTGCTGATAGAGTTCCTGGCTTTTTTTATCGAGGTCAATAAAGTGCACCTGGTTTTCTTTCGCTACATCCCTGACTATTTGTGCATACACATCATGCGTACCTTCTGTTTTGCCGGCTGCATCAAATTTCCGGCGGGCCACGGGTGTGAGGAGGAGCGGGGTCATTTTTTTCTCCCGGGCTTCTGTTACATACCGCAGCAGATTCGCTTTGAATTCCACCTCGGTGGTGTAGGTTTTTTTGGTGGACACTTCATCATTATGGCCAAACTGGATGAATACATAATCCCCTTCACTGCTTTCATCCATGATCTGTTTCCATAGGCCTTCGTTGCGGAAAGAACTGGTGCTGCGGCCATTTTTTGCTTTGTTTACGACCGTAACGGTACTGTCCCAGAAGTACACAAAGGGCATGCCCCATCCGGTTTCCGGATAATACCGGGTTTCCTTGATACTGATCGTGGAGTCGCCGGCCAGAAATATTTTTATTTTCTTTTTTTCAGGGAGCATAAATGAAAATAAGAATAGAGAGATCAGGAAGAGTGCGTTTTTTTTCATTTCACTAAACTGTTAATATATACTTCAATATTCGTATAACCATTATGCAGATCGGTCCTTGCGGCATCCGTCGGATCAGCAGGGTCCAGTTTATTTTCTTTTTCCCAGGCATCTGGTATACCATCCTTATCGCTGTCTGCGGGAGCGGGTGCTGTACGCAGTGCAGGCCATGCATTCACCGTCAGTTCATAGGCGGTGCCATGGGGAAAACCGCCCTGTACATCAATAAAGCCGCCTGTCCTGTTGCGTACATCGTTCACAATACGTTGGTCCAGGGTGTCTCTCCGAAAACTGGCTCCTGCGGATTGCAGTACGGCCTGATAAGAAACAGTGGCCGGTTCAACCGGTAATGCTTCTGCCGGGTGTGCGTTTTTAATCACGAATTTCTTTTTGTCTTCTTCGGTACCACCATTGCCCATATCCACGCCGAGCCAGTTGTCATTGGTAACCGCTTTGGAATCGTCCACATAGTTACCGGTCACATGCCAGCTGCCAAAGCCGATATCGGGATCGCGTTTGCCGGGGTTACAGATACGGTAGCGGACATTCTTATTGGTGCTTGGGCCGTATTTGAAATAGTTGTTGACGATATTATAGGATCCGCCTTCCCCGGCATAGATATTATTACTGCCCCAGTTATAGATCACATTGTTGCGGTAATCCACTAATTCGGTGGGTGTATGACGAATGCCATTGAACCGGGGACACCGGTTATTGCAATGGGCGATCAGGTTGTGATGGGCCGTCAGATGCAATCCGCCCCAGATACCGCCAAAGCCGTGGTGTTCCCAGTCCTTATCGCCCGTCTCAAAATGATAGGAATAATTCAACGGTTCGCTGATGATATTCCACTGCAGGGTAGTGCTGTCGCCTGCATAAACAGAGAATACTTCATCGGTACTCCAACTCATGCTGCAATGATCTATGATGATATTTTTTCTTCGGGTTCCGCCAAACGCATCATCCCCGCCGCTGCCGTCCACCATCCCTTTCTGTGACTGAAAACGGTCACCCATCCGGAAACGGAGGTAACGGATGATGATATTATCGCCACCCAGGGAAACCGGTTGGTCGGCCAGACAAATGCCATCCCCGGGAGCCGTTTGTCCGGCGATCGTGGTATTAGCTTTTATACTGAGGGGACTGTTGAGGTGGATCGTTCCGGAAACAGCAAAGACAATGATCTTTGACCCTTTCGCATTAATGGCTTTGCGCAGACTTCCATCTCCGTCATCATTCAAAGTATTAACAATAATTATACTGCCGCCTCTGCCTCCGCTGGTGAATTTGCCAAACCCTTCTGCGCCCGGGAAGGCAATAGCCGCCTCTTCCACAGGCACCGGTTGAATGGACGCTACTTGTGCACTACAACCATAGTTTATAAGCAGTAGAAGCAGGATCAATGAAAGATTATTTTTCATAATATATGAGGGGCAAAAAGTGAATAAGGCTGCATGCTGTTATAAACAGAATGCAGCCTTATATTAAATGTCAAAGAATATCAGTAACCAGGATTCTGTTGCAGTTGTCCCTGATAAGAGGCAATGGTGGCCTGATCGAATGGGTATAATTCACTTTTTCCTGCTACAAAGAAAGAGGCAAAACCCTGCCATAATTGTTTTCCATCAATAACATTGGCCGTCAGGTGTTGCGCCCAGTCAATACGAACCCATTTTGCCGCTGGAACCTGTGAGGTACCCGTAGTGCCTGTTGGCGGAATCTGGGTCGGTCTCCAGAAGGGTTTACCAATACCTGTACTATCAGTTGCTGTATAGTACACGATTTCCTCTCCCACATTTTTATAATAGATGTATTGTGGAATATTTGCATATGGACCTGTACGGTCGCGCAATTGCTGTATAATGTTTCTCGCCTCTGCAATTTTTGTGGCCAGCAGGTTCCAACGGAGCAGGTCATAACGACGGATACCTTCATGACCAAATTCAAGATAGCGTTCATTGGCAACAGCATTGAAGAATCCTGCTTTGTCAGTAGGGGTAGTGCCAATCAGCCCTGTATTGCCGCGGAAAGCGCGTTTACGTACTTCTTCATATGCGGCAATGGCAGCTGCAGTAGGGC
>CALRQQ020000108.1:0-9007 GCA_943370345.1 Chitinophaga pinensis | reverse complement strand
AGATCCTCTCTTTTGAAGGCTATAAAGTAGATGAAGCTTCCGATGGGGAAGAGGGGTTAAAGAAATTCAGGGAAAAGACCTTCGACCTGGTCTTATGTGATATTAAAATGCCCAAGCTCGATGGGATCGAATTCCTTCAGCGGGCGGGTGAGATCAACCCGGACATTCCTATTGTCATGATCTCCGGTCACGGAAATATTGAAACGGCGGTGGAAGCGGTAAAGAAGGGGGCTTATGACTTTATATCCAAACCGCCGGACCTGAACCGGCTCCTGATCACTATCCGGAATGCAATGGATAAGAGTACCCTGGTTACCGAGACCAAAGTACTCAAACGTAAGGTCAGCCGTGTGCAGGAAATGATCGGCGAATCAGCCGGTATCAAAAAGATCAAAGAGACCATCGAAAAAGTAGCACCAACAGAAGCCCGTATTCTTGTAACGGGCGAAAACGGGGTGGGTAAGGAACTGGTAGCCCGATGGATCCATGAAAAGAGTAACCGGGCTTCCGGTCCGATCATCGAAGTGAATTGTGCGGCCATCCCTACCGAACTGATCGAAAGTGAACTTTTTGGGCATGAGAAAGGCTCCTTTACTTCTGCGATCAAACAACGGATCGGTAAATTCGAATCGGCCAATGGCGGAACCCTGTTTCTGGATGAGATCGGGGATATGAGTGCGAATGCGCAGGCCAAAGTGCTGCGGGCCCTGCAGGAAGGTAAGATCACGCGTGTGGGGGCCGATAAGGATATCAGCGTGGATGTGCGGGTGATCGCGGCCACTAATAAAGACCTCTTGAAAGAAGTGGAAGCCAGGAATTTCCGGCTCGACCTGTATCACCGCCTGAGCGTGATCCTGATCCACGTGCCATCACTGAATGACCGCCGTGACGATATCCCCCTCCTGGTGGATCAATTCCTGACAGATATCTGCGCTGAATATGGTATTGCAAAAAAACAAACCGAGCCTGAGGCGATCAGCCTGCTCCAGGAATACAACTGGACCGGTAATATCAGGGAACTGCGGAATGTGGTGGAACGGCTGGTGATCCTTTCGGCCAAATCCATAACGGCAGAAGATGTCCGCAGTTATGTATTGCCTAAATAGCCGGATTATTTTTCAGTATTTGCGCCAACCGGAGCAGGTCATCCAATGATTGAAGGACGATCTCATGTTCCGGATCGGGAAGCAGCTGGTGAAAGGCCGGACCCGACCGGATGATCTTTCCTTTAAAATGTTTTTTTAGTTCAAGGAGGTATGCTTCAGGACTTGTGTCCTGAAGAAAAGTGATGACATGGGTATAGAGATAATCCACCGGATGATGGGAGATATAATAAACCAGGCTTTCGGCAGAAACATTGGTGCCGAAATAAACAGTCCTGAAACCAGCTTTTTTAAAGAAATAATTGGCCGTCAGTAAGGGGATCTCGTGGTACTCCCCGGCTGGTGCAAATAACAATATCCTCGGGCCATCTGTGTTAAGCGGCTCCACACCGTCGGTTGCAACCAGTAACTTCTTACGGATAATATGACTGGCAAAATGTTCCTGGGCCGGAATAGCATGGTTGGTCAGCCAGAGCAGGCCAATCCGGTGCAGGTAGGGATAAAAGATCCGTAATACACAATGCTCGATCCCGTTGCGCAACACCACGGAATGAATGATCTTCTCAAATTGTTCTTTGTTGAAATCCAGGCTGGCTTCGATCAACTGGTGTATAAAACCCTGGTCCTGATTTTCTGCAGTGAAGAATGCTTCCAGCCGGGTCTCCCGTTCTTCAGGAGTCATCGCTGCAATACTGGAAATTTTAATTCCATAATGATAGAGGTAGGAAATACGCAGCCATTCTTTCAGGTCCTCATTGCTGTATACCCGGTGTTGTCCGCCCGCCCGGTCTGAAATACCCAGTTGGTACCGCTGCTCCCAGGCCCGGAGTGTATGGGCTTTGATCCCGCAAAGGTGCTCGATATCACGTATGGAGAATTGCTGCATATGAACAAGCCTAAATTATCATTATTTCCCCTGAAAACCACCCGGAATTCACAAAACTTTGAAGAATCTATATTTCTGAAAGGCAAATATTTAAGATATTTTTGTTGCTATAAAAAAAGGTTCATGCCCATCCAACACATTTTCATTGTTTACCTGATCAGCACGCTGATCGTTTTTTTGCCTGCCTTCGGACTGGCACCGCTCTTTGTAAAGGCCGGCGTGCCCGCCTGGAAAGCCTATGTACCCTTTTATAATACCTGGGTGATGCAGGACCTTTGCCAACGTCCGAAACACTGGGTGTTCTGGCAGTTTATACCAGTGATCGGCTGGTTTATCAGTCCGGGTATTTTTATCGAATTCGCTAAGGTATTCGGTCAGTTTTCTCTCCGTTCGCACACAGCAGCTGCACTTTTTGCTCCTCTTTATTTCCCTTATCTGTCGATGAAAGTAAAGCCGGCGTTTGCCGGGCCAGAGGCAGTAAAAATGTATAAGAAAGCCGATTGGAGGGAGTGGGTCGATGCGGCCATATTTGCGGTTGTTGCGGCTACTTTGATCCGCACATTCGTCTTTGAAGCCTATACCATTCCTTCTGGTTCCATGGAAAAATCACTTCTCGTGAATGATTTTCTATTTGTCAGCAAATTCAGTTACGGTCCCCGGATACCCAATACACCCTTATCGGTTCCCTTTGTCCATAATTATATGCCGTTTGGTTCCAGCCGAAAATCCTATTCAGAACTGGTCCAGCTTCCATATATCCGTTGGTTTTCCACCCCGGTAAAAAGAGGAGATGCGGTCGTGTTTAATTTTCCGGCAGGCGATACCGTGATCAATCTCCCGGATTATCAGTCCAAGAATCCGTATTATGATGTTGCCCGCAGACTGGGCAACGGGGATATGGATGCAGGACGAAAGATCGTACTGGCTGATCCGGAGAATTATCCGTTGGCCATTCACCCGGTCGATAAAAGCGATAATTATATCAAACGTTGTGTAGGGGTTGCCGGCGACCTGCTTGAAGTCCGTCAGGGTATCGTGTATATTGATGGTAAAATGCAGGCGCTTCCTCCACAGAGTGAATTATTTTATATCGTGACCACCAAACTGTCTCCGGATATGGAAATACTTAAATCCGAATACAACGTGGATGCGGATAAAGGAGAACTGGAGATCACCGGACTGAATACCTACCGGATGCTGCTGACCGCCGAAGCAAAAGAAAAAATGGAAAAGTCAGGCTTTGCCAGTTCTATAAAAATGGATGAAGGATATGCCGGAGGCGGCGGACCTGTATTCCCATATGATACCCTGCACCGCTGGACCAGGGATAATTTCGGACCGGTAAAGATCCCTGCAAAAAATATGCAGATCCCCCTGAACGATTCCACGTACAGCGTTTATGAGCGGGCGATCCGCGTCTACGAAAAGAATGAATTTTATCAGAAGGATGGTAAGTTCTATCTGAACGGACAACCTGTTACCAGTTATACTTTCAGGATGGATTATTACTGGATGATGGGTGATAACCGGCATGGTTCACAGGATTCCCGTTACTGGGGTTTTGTACCGGAAGACCGTATCGTGGGTAAGGCCTGGCTGATCTGGTTCAGTTGGGAGGGAGGACCCCGGTGGAAGCGATTGTTCCATACCGTAAAATAGACTAACTTTAAATGCCCTTGACTAACGCAGGGGCATTATTTATTACGAACCATTCCTTCTATGAAACAACATACCTACGAATTTGTCTACGAAGTGCACGATGATATTTCCGGATTGAATGCGTCGGATGCCACCTTACTGGAACAGGCCCGTGCAGTAACTGCCAAAGCCTATGCCCCTTATTCAAAATTCAATGTAGGTGCAGCCGCCTTGCTGGCCAATGGAGAGATCCTCCTGGGCACCAATCAGGAAAATGCTTCATACCCGGTCGGTATTTGCGCGGAACGGGTCTTGTTGGGTACCGCCGCCACCCTGCACCCGGATGTGGCGATCATAGCAATGGCCATCAGTTTCAATACAGCAAAGGAAAAAAGCGATCATCCGATCTCTCCATGTGGGATGTGCCGGCAATCCCTGCTCGAATACGAAACCCGTTTCAAACACCCGATCCGCCTGATCATGGGTGGCATGGAAGGGACAGTGCATGTGGTGGAAGCGGCACGCCAGTTACTGCCTTTTGCTTTTACCAGTGAAGAACTGATATGAAATATACCCGGGCCATCCTGGTTCATATACTCCTGCCGCTGGCCATCGGTGGTACAGTTTATCTTTTACTCCGGAGTAATTCCCGGTTTCATGCACAACTGTTTTCCCCGGGTGCGGATCTCCCCATTATTAAAAGCCATGGATTCCTGGCAGACCTGCTGAAATATAATCTGCCCGATTTCTGCTGGTGTTATTCCCTGGCCAGTTCGCTCTTTGTATGGAAAAAGTGGTGGGGAACACCGGTCCCGCTTTATTCGTTTTATGTACTACTGATCCTCGCCGGCTCCGAACTGATACAACTGATTCCCGGTAGTGATTTCCGGTTTGATCCCATTGATCTGTTTGCAGCATTCCTCGCATTCGGATTGTCTTTTTATTTTTTACATCAACCGGTAAAAAATAAAAACCTTTATTCATGAAAATAATCAAACTGTTGTTACTGCCGCTTGTTCTTTTTTCATTCACCTTTCTTTTTATGGCTACAAGCAGGGTTGTGCCCTGTGAGGGCGATTGTGCTGTCGTTCAGGATGTATCCCTGGCCCTTAGAAAGGGCAGGGAGAGTTATGTGATCTATGTTAATCGTTGTGGTTTTAACCAGGTTTCAGATACACTCTGCATATTTGTAAAGGATACTACCGGTATTAACTGGAACAGTCTGGCCGATACAGCCTGCCTGGAAGCTTCACAAAGAGGATTAACCCGGCAAAAAATATTTGTAATTAAAAATTTGAGTTCTCCAGGTGATACACTGGCTCGTATACTATGTCCTTAAAATAAGGTCTGTACCCCGTAAGCGATTTTAGCCTCCAGGTCCAGCAACCATTTCTTCCGGTGTAAGCCACCGGCATAGCCCACCAGTTCCCGGTTGGAACCGATCACCCGGTGACAGGGTACGATCACCGCAATATTATTTTTTCCATTGGCATTGGCTACGGCCCTTGTGGCCTTGGTGTCACCGATCCGGCGGGCCAGTTCAAGGTAACTGATGGTTTTGCCAAAGGGGATTTGCTGCAGTTCATTCCACACTTCCTGCTGAAAGGATGTTCCCTCCTGGTGTAGCGGCAACTCAAATTGCCGGCGTTGCCCGTTGAAGTACTGGATCAGTTGCTCCGCACATTGGATCAGCAAATGGGGTATTTGTTTTTTATTGCCTTCCGGCTTTTGGGAGCTGTCATGAAAACTGACTTCTGAGATATAGTCGTCCGTACCACTGATCTTCAGCAGCCCGATGGGAGAATGATACCAGGTATGATAGGTTTCAGCCATGATCAGCCGATCTTAAAACCATTGCCTGCCGGCTTATCTGGTTTTAGTAAAATTACATCCTTATTTTCATCATACACACCCAATACCAGGCATTCGCTGATAAAATCCGCGATCTGCTTGGGGGGGAAATTCACCACCGCGATCACCTGCCGCTGCAACAGGTCCTTTTTTTCATAGTGCACGGTGATCTGTGCGGAGGAACGTTTCAAACCGATCTCCGGACCGAAATCGATGGTCAACCGGTAGGCCGGTTTGCGGGCTTTGGGAAAATCGTTGACTTCTATGATCGTCCCGGTCCGCATATCCACTTTTTCAAAATCGTCCCAACTGAGTGCCATCTTTTTTTACCTAAACTACATATTTACCTTTAATGTAATGCCGGGAATATTTTTTGCTCTTTCTCCGGCTTCCCATTATCTTACTGCAAATTTTATAACGATATGACGCCAGCCAATAAGAACGGGGAATCATCCCGGAGAAAATTCATCCGTAATGCGGCCCTGGCCGGTGCGGGTTTTTTTATTGTTCCCCGCCATGTACTGGGCCGTGGATTCATTGCACCCAGTGATAAACTCAATATTGCCGGTATCGGTGTGGGAGGTAAAGGGGCCAGTGACCTGGGTGAATTTGCCAAGAGTCCCTTCGTGAATATTGTAGCCCTTTGTGATGTGGATGACCGCGAAGCGGCCGGCTCTCGTAAGAAATATGAGAAAGCGCCGTATTACAAAGACTTCCGGGTCATGCTGGAAAAGGAAAAGAATAATATCGACGCCTGTTCCATTTCCACACCTGATCATACCCATGCCGTAGCCACACTTGCAGCGATGCAGCTGGGCAAACATGTTTACACCCAGAAGCCCCTTACACATGATATCTATGAAGCCCGTATTCTCACTGAAGCGGCGAAAAAGTATAAAGTTGTTACCCAGATGGGTAATCAGGGTGGTTCAGGGGATGGCGTGCGCAAGGCCAAAGAGATGTATGAAGCCGGCATGATCGGCAAGGTCACGGAGGCACATGCCTGGACCAATCGTCCTGTATGGCCACAAGGGGTGGCTACACCCAGCGGAAAATTTGATGTACCTAATGAACTGGACTGGAATCTATGGCTCGGTACGGCCAAACAAATGGATTATAATCCGGCTTATCTTCCTTTCGACTGGCGTGGTTGGTGGGCCTTTGGTACCGGTGCATTGGGTGATATGGCCTGTCATATCATGGATCCCATCTACCGCATCCTGCCGATCCTCTACCCGGAATCTGCTGAATGCAGTGTTGCCTCTGTTTGGCCCGCTAAATGGAATGATGCTCAGAACCCGGATGCCTGTCCGCCATCGTCCATCATTCACCTGAATTATCCGCGTACAGACGGACAGGGACATATAAAAGTATCCTGGCATGACGGCGGTTTATTGCCCGCACGCCCGGAAGAGTTATTGCCCGAAGAAGCCTTTGGTAACTGGGATGGGGGTGTCTTATTAGTAGGCACCAAAGGAAAATTATTACTGGATTGTTATGGGGCCAATCCCCGGTTACTACCGACAAAATTGATGAAGGAAAAAGCCATGCCGAAAGAAACCATCAAACGTGTAACAGAAGGCCATTACCTGCAATGGGTAAATGCCTGCCGCGCCGGTTATGGTAATGCACAAACAAGCTCCCCTTTTGAATATGCCGGCCCATTCACCGAAAGCATCCTGATGGGCAACCTGGCCATCCGCAGCTGGATGATCAAGAATCCTAAGCTTAAAGGATGGGAAGACAAATACCTCGGTCGCAAAAAACTACTCTGGGATGCGAAGAATATGAAAGTGACGAATTTTGATGAAGCGAATCAGTTTGTGAAGAGGGACTATAGGGAAGGATGGTCGCTGACACTCTAGTTAGTAGTCGGTAGTTAGTAGATAGTAGTCAACAGCCCTTTCTTTGGAATTTTAATTGAATCGCCGGGCTGTGATTGAATCAGAAATATAACAAAAAAGCGCTAATCGTTCTGAGAATGATTGGCGCTTTTTTGATTATTGAACCTTGAATTTTCGTTGGCGTCTGGTCATCCTGGTTCTTTTGCCAAAAAACTATTCAGAAATGATCCGCATGATCTCCAACAGTTCTTTTTGTTTATACCGGTCCTTGTCAGTATCAAAGCATTTTCCGAATTCGTCCAGCAACGACCCGATCACATCCTTGTTGCGGCGTGGTTTGAAATTTTCGGCGGTGGGTGCGATGGCGATGCGTTTGAAGTAGCTGTCCACATCGGCATGGGTGAAGACCTGTCCGGAAGTCGGGTCAATAAAGAACTCGATCTTCTGACGAGGATCGAGCAGATTCTCTTCGGAGTAGCCCGGTTTGAAATAAGCAACGATGAATTGCTTGGGTATATTGATCGCTTTGACCGGAATGTCGAGCAGTTCGCATAATACAAGGTATAATATTCCATTGCCTGACTGATTGCCTCTTTTGGCTTCCAGGACTTTATTCAGCAGAAATTCATTGGGCTCTTTATAATTTGTCTCACCCCCTTTCAGTCCGTAATAACTATAAAGGATGCTGGTCACAACATTGATCTGTTCTAAGGGCGTAAGGTAGTTGTTCAGTTCGAGCCAGATATTCCGTCTTACTTTTTCCAGTTCCTGCATTACCTGTGCCGTAGCCAGATCGGGATACTGGAATTTGGCCGTGAGCATCGCTCCAAGCATCAGGTCATGGTGACCGGCCAGGCTCCATTGACGGAAATCCTCAGTCAGATCAGTAAAATGTAAACGGTGGATCAGTAATTCGATGCGTTGCTGGGTCACTTCATCCGGTGTGGTTTCCCAAAGATGTTCAAGGTTGGGGATGATCACTTTGCCAAAGTCAACGATCTTATTGGAGACCAGTCCGAAGACTTCTTCATCCGGATCATCGATCAGGGTAAACAGGGCCGAAATCTCTTTGGTGGTTTCCATGGTTGCGATTTCAGCACAATATCTAAATTGGGGATGATATGGAATAGTTAATGTTTTCCACAGATGTTGAGAACCAGATAGTAGATAGTAGTTAGAAGATTGTAGTCAACAGCTCTTACTGAGAAAATATATTTGAAGCTTTTAGGTCTTGTTAAATAAGTAATCAACAAAAGAATAACAAAGCCTCCTTAGAAGGCCAGGTTATTATTTGCTATTTGATCCTTGATCATTCTTTGGATCTTGGCGTTTTGGTGTCTTGTAGCTTTCTCCCTACAACCATCCAGTCCCACGGCTTCGGTTCTTTCAACGCGGGTGGCTGATGAAATTCAGTACTCCAGTCATATTCGATCTTCTGGAATTCTTCAGCTACAAAACCGGCTTCGGCCAGTAAGAACTGCAGTTCTTCTTTGAGGTAATGTTTATGCGGCACTTCATCGATATCTGCATTGCCCTGACGGATATTATTCCATTTACGAAGGGCTTCCTTTCCGTTCTTTTCTTTGGGGAAATAACGGGGATCGGCTTTATAATACTGCTGAACAATACTGGTCAGCATGTGCGATTCAAGCGAAGGAATAGTGAGTACGATGCGTCCGCCTTTT
>CALRQQ020000107.1:0-9093 GCA_943370345.1 Chitinophaga pinensis | reverse complement strand
GGAGCGGTTTAGTAATGTAAAATGGGTATGGGCCCCTCAAACGATTTATGATCCGGTGGCCGGGAAATACCTTATCTATTTTACTGTGCGGTTTCATGGGGATGAGAAACTGGATTTTTATGCCGGGTATGCTAATGCCGGTTTCAGTGGATTTGAAAAGGAACCTGCACTTTTCTTCCGGGCACAATATGGCGCCATTGACGGGGATATCATTAATAAAGACAACCGGTATCATTTTTTTTTCAAGGGTAATACCAAGGACAGTACCGGCAGAGAGATCAGGAACGGGATCAAACAGGCCACCGCTGCCGGGCTGCAGGGCCCATGGCAGGAGGATACCACATATCTTGATGCGTATGCGTATAAAGGCATCAGTGTGGAAGGATCAGGTGTATTTAAGCTGAATGGAAAAGAAGAGTACATCCTTATGTATGATCTCTACCGGAACCATCGCTATGAATTCCAGCGAAGCACGGATCTGTTTCATTTCAGTCCGGTACCCGAATCATTCACCAAAGATTTTAACCCCAGACATGGCACTGTCATCAGTCTTACGAAAGAGGAGATGGAGCGGTTGCAACAAAAATGGGGAAGCGAATAAAATTCTGTAAGATTCAGCGGCTTAACGGTTGATGCAAATTAAAATCGTCTATTCTCAGGAAGCATTGGACTTGGTCAGTTGATGCATCTTTGGCTTCTTGTTTCGTAGATTTTTGTCATTTTGCCAAATAGCCAGTAAAGGCCTGGCTATTTGAGTTGTGATCCCGATGGAACTTCCTCCTTCGGTGACATAAACTTCTCACCTTACGGAAGGAAAGCCGTTGACATAAAAAAACCGGTAGAATGATCTACCGGTGTAGTTTGTGATCCCGCTGGGACTCGAACCCAGGGCCCCAACATTAAAAGTGTTGTGCTCTACCAACTGAGCTACGAGATCAACCTTTTTCCTTTCTTCGTTTCCGAATTGGGAGTGCAAAAATAAAGGCTAAATCCTTTGCATCCAAAACTTTTTCAATTAATTATCAACAGATTTTGGGCTTCCGTGGATTCTTTTTTTTCTGCCGGATTATCAGCCGGTTGGGGAGGGGTGATCAGCCAGCTCATCAGCTTCTCAAACATGATCCGGTATTGCTCCACTTTTCCGTGTTCGGTCTCAATATTGATATACCGTAGTCCCTTTTCCCCGCTGTAAATACTCAGGGAACCGTCTTTTTTGGCTTTATCATTGTCCTGAAGGATCGTATTATACCCTGCATCGGCCATTACTTTATAGATCAGGCTGTCCGTAGTAAGGGCAATATCATCCACATCTTCCATATCGTTATAAAAAACAGCCCTTGCATCTTTTTGACGAATTCCACCCGGAATGTAGCTTTTGATCGAAAACAGGTCATTGGTATTATTGTGAAGAGCAATTACGCATTTCGCCGTATCAGGTATCAGGGCAAGCAGTCGGCCGGCAAATTTTTCGATCTCCAGCACAGCTTTCATACTGTAATTCCTGTTGTCCCGCAGGGTCTGTCCTATACCGATTCGGGAATAGATCCTGTTTGGATCAAATCCGTATAAAACACCATTCAGCCTGAACTTTATGACCCGTTGTCTGAAGTTCTCTACTCGGATCAGGGTTCCTCCTGTCATTTCCAGCACAGGGACTGCACCCTGTACAGCGGTCCCTTCATTGTCATGCATATTGATACAGTAAATGCCATTGGGTTCACCATACTGGATGACGTTTATGACAACGGTTCTGTTGCCTATTGTATGGGCAATGGTCTTTGTAGCGGGAATATATTTCGGGGGGTGTACATCAGTGGCCGCTATGCCAGGTTGTGCCTGCAATGATACAGACGATAACACGAACATCAGACAAAAGTAAAAGTGGTTCAGGTTCAGCATTTGTCTAAAGATAACGCCTGATCGTCGTATTTCTTATACCGGGAAAAGGGTATTTGTATTGGTCAGGAGTCATTCTTCGCTAAAGCATTGGAGGATCGATCTGATGCAGGCAGGCTGATCAGTGAGTACATTGTTTGTTTTCTGCAGACCGGGGAACTTTAACTGAGTTCTTCCTGCATTTTTTTCATCACATCCTTCTCGATCATCTGCTGGGCAAGAAGGATCATATTCATGAAGGCAGTGGCGCCGGAGATACCGTGGCCAATGATCACAGGTTTGGCCACTCCCAGTACAGGTGTACCGCCATAGATCTCGAAATTGAAGCGGTCGAAATAGGCATTCTGCAGGTTTTGCGCCTGGGCTATTTCGTAAAGGGATTCGGCGAGTTTAAGGATGATATTGCCGGTGAATCCTTCACAGACCATTACGTCGGCTTTATCTGTCAAAACATCCCTTCCTTCAATATTCCCTATGAAATGGATATGCTTGTTCTCTTTGAGCAGGGGATAGGTGGCCTGTGCCAGTAAATTGCCTTTGCCTTCTTCCTCACCCACATTCATCAGTCCCACTTTTGGCTTTTCAATGCCCAGTATCAGTTGGGCATATACGGAACCCATGATGGCAAACTGGTTCAGCTGTTCGGGTTTGCAATCGGCATTCAGCCCTACATCCAGTAAGAGTCCGGTGCCGCCATTCATCCGGGGAATGATCGTGGAAATAGTAGGGCGGATCACGCCTTCAATGGCTTTGATGCTGAAAAGGGCTCCTACCAGCATTGCACCGGTATTACCGGCACTGATAAAGGCATCCATTTTACCGGAAGCCAGGAGGTGAAAGCCGATAGCGATGGATGATTTTTGTTTTTCTTTCAGGGCCCTGGTCGGATGCTCGTGCATATCGATCACCTGTTCGGCGTGGATGATCCGTAAATGATCGGCCGGCACCCGATGTTCGGCCAGCAAAGCTTCGATCTGTGGCTGGTCACCAATAAGAAACAGTTCCACCGGTGTAGAATGGCCGGATAAGTATAAAGCAATGCCTTTCACCGCTTCCAGCGGGGCATAGTCTCCACCCATCATGTCGATACCGATCTTCATAGCCAGAAAATTACAAAAATGACAAATTCCAAATGCCATCCCTGTCAAGGAAACGGATTTGGAATTAAACGGTTACCCGGAAAAATTACTGTGCGCGGAGCGGTGCTTTTTCAGCAACTACTTTACCCTTGTAATACAACTTTCCTTCACTTACGTGTGCACGGTGACGGGGGTGGATCTCACCAGTAGTCGTATCAGTGGTCAGTGTGGCAGCGGTTGCTTTGTAGTGTGTTCTACGCTTGGCACTTCTTTGCTGACTATGTCTGCGTTTCGGATTTGGCATAACTCAATTATTAAAACGTTTAATCTAAATCTTTAAATTTTTCCAATCCCTTCCAGATCGGATTCTCTTTGGGTTCAGCGGTTTCATCCGCTTCCAGTTTTTTCAGCATTTCAAGGGCGGCCTTATTACAATGAGGGCCATCCATTTTTTCATACGCACAGGTCTTCTGCATCGGCAGACTCAGGTTGATGAATTCGTAGATCCACTCCGCCACATCGATATGGCTTTCACCCCGGCTGATATAGTACACATCCGGGTCTTCTTCCTGATCATTCATCAATCCGGGTTCATCCACCATTTTGACCGTTAAATTGAACTCGTCCCATAGTTCAAGGGGCAGCTCATTATTACAACGGTCGCAGGTGACTTCCAGACTGCCTCCGATCTCAAACCGGAGGAGCATAAAACTGCTTTTCTTGTCGAGTTGCAGTTTTACCCTGGCGTTACAGCTACGAAAATCCTGCTGTTGAAATGCTTCAAAGAACCGGTCATTGATCTCATAGTTGTACTCATGTACCCCGGGCTTTAATCCCACAAAAGCTATCTCAAACTCCCGCCGGCGGCTCATGGGTCAACTTTTTAAAGAGTGTGCAAAGGTAAGGGATTAATTGGAAAGTAAATGGCTGTTTTTCGATTATTTTTGTCCTTCTGCGGGGGGATAACCCCCTGATTTTGAAAGTACTTAAAATTTGAATGTTTGCAAAAGCTGCTGACCAGAATTTTTAGCCGTTTGATGAAAAGCTGGAGCTGGGTGATCCTGGTCCTTCTGACCATTGGAATAAAATGGGCATCCTGGTACCCGGAATGGGTGGAAAAAAACTATAGCCTGGGCGTTTATCCCTGGATATCAAGAGCTCAGCGTACCCTTTTTGGCTGGATTCCCTTCAGTATCGGTGATCTTTTTTATGCTTTTCTGGTTTTGGTGATCCTGTTTCAAACCTGGAAGTTCCTCCGTTTGCTTTTCCGGAAAAAACTCACCCGGCTCTATTTTAAAGAGGCTTTGCAACAAGGTATTTTCTTTATACTTTTTATATACGTGTTTTTCAACCTGCTTTGGGGACTCAATTACAACAGGGTAGGGATCGCGGACCAGCTGCATCTGCAATTAAAAACCTATACACGGGATGACCTGGATACCCTGACAGCCACCCTTCAAACCAGATTAAATACGTACGCGGGTCTGGTCTCGCATGACCAGCGTGATAGCTTTAACCGCAAGGGTACCCTGTTTGCCAGCGCGTCTGCTGCCTATAAAGAAACGTCATCCGTCTATCCGTTCATGGTCTATTCGCCCCGGTCTTTAAAACCTTCAATATTCAGTTATCTGGGTAACTACCTCGGATTTCAGGGATATTATAATCCATTTTCCGGAGAAGGACAGGTCAATACCACGATCCCGCGGTTCCTGGAACCATTTGTAAGCACGCATGAGATCGCCCATCAGGTGGGCTATGCCCGGGAAAATGAAGCCAACTTTGTCGCCTTTCTGGCCTGTAAGCAGTATGAATCACCGGCCTTCCGGTATTCCATGTACTTCGATATGTACTTGTATGCAGTGGGTGAATTGTCACGAAGGGATACCGCACAGGCCCGTTATTATCAGAACAGCATACATCCACAGGTAAAAAAAGACCAGCAGGAGTACCGCGATTTTCTGAACCGGCACCGCAATCCCGTGGAAGAAGTGGTAACGTGGGGCTATGGTCATTTCCTAAAGGCCAATAATCAGCCGGCCGGGAAAAGAAGTTATAATGAAGTGGTGGCCTGGCTGATTGCGTATTATAAGAAGTTTGGAACAGAGGGGTTGTAAAGCGAAGTTGACAAGAAACCTCTTGCTTATTTCAGGCTGAATTTTACCGGGGGCTCATTCTTTTCAACCCTTAGTTCAACCGCCAGATCGTAAAATTCAACATTCCCGCAAATGAAACCCAGGCGATATAGGGAACCAGCAACCAGGCGGCTAATTTATTGACTTGTCCAAAGGCGAATATAGTAGCCAGAATTGCCATCCAGAGTACAACAATTTCAGCAAAAGCCCATCCGGGTTGTTCAAGTTTAAAGAAAATAAAGGACCAGAAAAAATTAAGGAGTAGCTGCGCTGTAAATAAGACAAAGGCAATGATTTTGAGTTCCCGGCTGGTGTCTTCTTTCCACACCACCCAAAGGGCAAAGCCCATCATAACATAAAGAGTCGACCACACCGGACCAAATACCCAGTTGGGCGGATTCCAGGTCGGTTTCTGTATGGTCTGGTACCAGCTTTCCACCCCGGAGACAGTAAAGTATCCGCTGATCCCGCCTACCAGCACTGGGATCGCTATTGAAATCAGAAGTTTAACAATGGTGGACATATAATCAATACAATTGAACAAGGTTTTTGTTCAGTTGACAGTTGGCAGACAGCCGTTATGAAAAAAGAATAATTAAACTCAACTTTTCTTGAACCTGAAAGACTTTGCGATCTGTTCAAATTCGGCACCGGTAACTACCATGTCCTCGTCATAGATCTGTTCCATGACCAGCATGGACTTATTATCATCGGTATAGATAAATACCTTGACCTGTCCTTTTAATACACCCAGGATCTTTCCTTTGATCAGGATCCCTTTACCTTTATAGTTACCCCATTGGTAGAAATTGGTGATGGAGCTGGGTTTTTTGATCACTTCTTTTGTCATGGCCTCCTGCTGGGCTTTCAGCATATCATCCACATCGATTACCGCATCAAAGATCATGAACATGATCGTGGCACCTTCGGCAGGAGCATCCAGGCTGAAAAGGGCATCCGGGTCATAGTCTTCGTCCTTGGTATCGATGGCCCAGGTAGAAGGATATTTAAGACTAAAGCTATCCCGGTCGATTGTTTTCATGGTTTGTGCACCGGCTGCTATTGTAAACAGGAGCAGTGCCAGGGTCAGTCGGATCATTTTTTGCATAGTATTAAAATTTATTCTTCCACATCATGCTCTCTACCGGTTTATCCGGTTGATTGCTGTATTTTGAATTCTTCTTCTGATTGTATTTGATCTCGATCTCTCCATCAACCGGGAAATAGATCAATTGTCCGATCGGCATCCCTTTATACACTTTGACCGGTTGCTTTACCGAGATCTCCAGGGTCCAGTTGCCGCAGAATCCCACATCGCCTTTACCGGCTGTGGCATGGATGTCGATCCCCAGCCGTCCGGTCGAGGATTTTCCTTCCAGGAAAGGCACATGGGCATGGGTTTCTGTGTATTCTTCGGTCACCCCAAGATAGAATATATGCGGGTAGAGTACAATTCCGTCATCCGGTATTTCAAAATAATCGATCTCATTGTGCTTTTTCGCATCGATCATATGTTCTTTATACGTGGCCAGCGTCTTTCCCAGGTGCACATCGTAGGAATTACTGCCCAGACAATCACGCTGATAAGGTGTTATTTTGATCGTGCCCTTATCCATTTCCTCTAATATGCGGGTATCAGAAAGTATCATTTATCTTCGTTTTTATTCAGGGCAGCAAAGTAAACAGGAATAAGAAAGGAATGCCGGTTTTTTTTCAACAACAAATCAACGAATCCACCCGTCTCGGGGTCTGGAAGATCGAAGAAACAGAGGAATTCTTCAAGGGAAATGTGCCCCTCCATCGCGATGTTACACATCCGAAGAAACGGTTACAGCACCTGGCCGGCCGCTTTTTACTGCAGTACCTCTTTCCTGATTTTCCCTATGAACAGATCAGGATCGCCGATACCCGTAAACCCTTCCTGCCGGACGAACGGTACCATTTTTCCATATCTCATTGCGGGGATTATGCAGCTGCTATCGTGAGCCGAAACCACCGGGTGGGTGTGGATGTGGAAGAAACGGAAGACCGGATCCTGCGCATAAAAGATAAATTCCTGTCCCCGGAAGAGCAGCGGTTGTTTATCCCGGATCCCGCTGCCGCGGATTTTAGTCTGCTGACGCTGCTTTGGTCAGCCAAAGAATCTGTGTTCAAATGGTATGGGGCAGGGGAGGTGGATTTCAGACGGGATATAAATTTGCAGCACATAGATCTTGAAAATAAGCGGATCAAATGCTTGTTTTCAAAGACCAATCAGCGATTGGAAGTACATTACGAACAATATGACCGATTGCAATTGAGTTATGTGTTGTAGGCGGCCGGGAAATCTGGAAGATGGAAAGTCCGGAAGACCTTAACCGGTTGTTATATCAGCAAAAATCTTCTTCCGGACTTTCTGACTTCCGCTCTAATCTAAAACGAGATCATCATTGCCATCCCCCAGCAGATTCAGGTCCACATCCGTGCCTGAAATACCTTCAATAGAGCCCCGGATTCCGGTGGCATTGATCATGACTTTCTCCAGTTGTTTTTCGCGTGCCTTCCATAGTTTTTCCATCGCATCCCGTTCTTTCTGGATGGAAAGCTTCATACTCATGAATCCTTCGCGGATGGCCGACCACTGATCTGCGAATTCACGGCTCGTCAGATAGTTGTACAGCAGGTGCATCTTGTCGCCCTTATTTTCCTGACTGCGGGCCGCATTGGCCACATTAATGATGCCGTACCGGATCATCTGTACCACGGGTTTCACTTCCGCAAAACTGCAGACCCAGACACCTTCTTTCTCTCCAAAACGATCCATATCCTTCGGCAGGGCCTGGGTCACGATCACGGCCACATCCGCTCCCTGGCTGCGCATATCAGCTTTCAACTTCTCGATCCAGTCGTTGGCAAAATCCTTGGTACGTTTACTTTCAAAAATGATCTTCCCGCATTCCTGACCAAAGTTGTTGCGGACCGTTTGTATGCAATCCGCTCCCCGTACTCCCTTCCCCACTTCACTCACGAGGTCGAAGGGGAAGGCGGTCCTGAGCAACTCTTCCAGCAGCAGTTCCTGTACTTCTCCCTGGGTCTGCATACTGCCCTGTTCAGCTTTACGGCGCATTTCCTCTGCCAGTTTTTTCTGATCGTCCAGTTGTTTCTGTAATTCTTTTAGTTGTAATTGAAATTCTGTTTCCTTGGCGCTCATCCGTTGCTCTTCGAGTTTGCGGATCTCCACGGACAGCTTTTCCCGTTCAGCCTGTAGTTTCTGCTGTACCGATAATTCCAGTTCAGCCTCCTTATTCTTAAGTTCCTGTTCTTTTTTTAAATATTCCAGTTGTTGCTTCCGGGCCTGCTGCAGTTTTTCCTCATAATCCTTATTGTTCTGCTCCGCTATTTTCAGCTGTGTTTCATAGTCCGCTGATATGGTCTTGCGCAGATTGCCTTCCAGGCTTTCCTGCAACCGCTTTTTTTCTTCTTCCATCTTCTGCTGAAATTCCTCGTTTTTCTTTTTCTGCCAGTCGGCGGCCTTGGTCCTTAATTCTTTCTCTACCTGTTCACGAATCGCATCATTCGGTTCAAAAGAATGTCCGCAATTGGGGCATGTTATCTGGGTTGACATCAATAATTGGTATTTACTCAAAACTACAACAAGTCCTGCGCAATTTGTCCGTATCAGGAACCGTCGAAGCGGATCTTTAGCGGTGACGAACCGCCTTATTCTAATAATAGCGGGGTTTACGAAAATCATAGGAATTGCCGGCAGGGATCCTGTATTTTCAATTTTGGCGCAGGTACTGATCACTTTTTTCTATTGACTGATTGGTTTTATCTATTGTCGCAAAGATATTTTTTGAAAAATAATGTATCAAAAAACTGATATTCAAATTATTATGGATCATTATTCAGATTTAATCAAGAGGCGTTGGCTGTCATTTATCCAATCCTTTACAGTAGTATAAAGGCAGGTTGTTTAATCCGTGAGCAATGTTGTAACATTGCCT
>CALRQQ020000106.1:0-9157 GCA_943370345.1 Chitinophaga pinensis | reverse complement strand
TTAATGATCTCCCCCACTATTGCACCCGGGCACCAGGTATCCCAGTCGAGTTGCTGGTTTTTATTTTCGGGTGCTTTGAGCCGCATATCCCTGTCCATATAGATAATGGTCATTACCTTTCGCATATCCTTGCTGTTGTTGGCCCCTGCCCTGTGAAAGACCCAGCCGGAATGGAAACTCATTTCACCCAGATCAAAGGGCTCGATCACATGGGCAAAGTCAGTGACCCTCAGTCTTTCTCTGATCATATTTTCGCTCTCATCCCCGATCTCCAGTTCGCGGCCCTCGACTACCATATGGCTGCCGGCACTAAATTCAAGCGGACCCATTTCCAGCGGGGTGGCCTGAAGAGGGATCCACGCGGTAATGGTTTTGTCTGTTTGCAAGGGCCAGTAATACTGATCGGCATGCCAGGGCGTAATGCCACCACCGCCTTCTTTGAACAGGGCCTGATCATGATATAAACGAACGCCTTCACACTGCATCAGCTCGGTGGCTATTTTTCCCAGCCGTTTGCTCAGCACCAGTGACTTTACCTGTTCATCTTCCAGCCAGAGATTGAACAACTGCAGAAAGGCTTTACCATAGGTATTTCTTTCTTCTAATGAACGGGTTTCTTTATTCATGATGCTGACCCGTTCAGTGATGGTTTCATTCAGCCAGTTCAGTACGTCGGGCGGGAAGACCTGTTTCAGTTTGATGAACCGGTTTTGCTGGTAGAAACGGATCTGGTCGTTTGTCAGTGCGTAATCCTGCTCCAGTAAGGAGGTAACAAAGGAAGGCGTGGCAGACATATCGTGGTTTTAGACTACAAATTTCACGGCTCTTGCGGTTAAATTATGGTACAAAGAATCCAACTATTAGTACTATATTGACATTAATCTGTAACGGATCCATTTTTATAGCAATATAGTATGCGACCAAAGCTTGAAAAGATCATGTCCGGTAATGCTTCCTTCCTGAGTTATGAGGTAAGGCAGGCAGCTTTTGATTTTTACTGGCATTTCCACCCCGAATATGAATTGACCTATATTGTTTCCGGTCAGGGTAAACGGCTGGTGGGTGACAGTGTGGAGACTTTTGATCCCGGTGATCTGGTATTGATCGGTCCGGGTTTACCGCATGTATGGGTCAGTGAAAAGAAAGCGGATCAGCCGGCCGTGGCATTGGTGGTACAGTTTGGTGCCGCCTTAGCGGAAGCAGTGGTTGCATTTCCCGAACTCACTGCCGCAGAACAGCTGTTCAGAAAATCGCAGCAGGGACTTTGTTTTCTTCAGGCCAGGCAATGGAAACCCGAACGTAAAATGAAGATCATTGCGGGATTGCTGCCGGGAAATCCGTTTACTACGTTGCTGGAACTTTTACAGGAGTTGGGTGTTAAAAAAAGCAGGACCCTTGCTTCGGCACAATACAGGTTGCTGCGGTCCGGGAACGACGGAAGACGGATACATAAGGTTTTAAAATTTGTACAGGACCATTACCGTGAACCCGTCACGGTCAGTCAGGCAGCGTCCATGCTGCATTTATCGGACAGTGCATTTTGTAAATACTTTAAACGAAGTATGGGTAAAACATTCTCTGATTTTGTAAATGATATCCGGATCACGCAGGCCGTTTCTTTACTGATGGACACCGATCAGTCTGTGGCTGAAATAGCCGCCAGTTGCGGCTTTGAGAATATGAGTTATTTCAACCGGGTTTTTCTTCGTAAAAAAGGGATACAGCCTTATAAATTCAGGGAATCAAGACGGGAGCCACGCCTGGTGCGAACCGTTTAATGGAAGAACACATATGAAGTATGTTTTATTATATCTGCTGCTGATCTTATCGGCCTGTTCCGTCAGTAAAAATCCACTGCGCAAAGAGGTGAAGCAATTGCAGAAAGGGCACATTAAGGACGATACCAGTTATGTTTATGCATTGCCCTATGAAGAGGGCAAGACCTTTCGTGTGATCCAGGGGTATTTCTCCCGTTTTACCCATAAGGAGAGAGCCGCTCTCGATTTCAATATGAAGCGGGGCACAAAGATCTGTGCTGCCCGGGGCGGGGTAGTGGTGCGTGTAAAAGAAGATGGAAAGAAAGGCGGACTCGATAAAAAGTACCGCGCCGATGGAAACAATATTGTGATCCAGCATCCGGATGGATCCAGGGCCGGTTACTGGCACCTGCAATACAACGGGGCCTTGGTGAATATGGGCGATACGGTTAAACAGGGTCAGGTGATCGCACTGAGTGGGAAAACCGGCTATGCGTTTAATCCTCACCTTCATTTTTTAGTATGGAGATCCTCCAACGGAGGGTGGCAGCAGGTACCGACAAGGTTTCAGACATCGAAGGGAGTGAAGTATCTGAAGGGATGGAAGCGGTATAAACGACCAATCAGTTTGTAGCGCTGTCTGTCGCGTTAGTAAAAGCAGCAAAGCCCTTTTTGCAGGTTTTCATATAACTGAAATAACTTTTCAATAACTGAATGCCTGCTGAAAACCGCATCCAGTCGCCTTGTTTCCTCTTTTTATTTTCATGACTGACCTTCCATAAAAGATACCAATGCCTGATGATTTCTTTCCAGGCGAAAAAGAGACTGTGTTTAGGATCATAAATATGTGTGGGTTCACTCCCTGCACCATTCAGTTCTATAATACTGAAATGTAATCCTTGCTCGAGTTCCTCCCAGCTGCGGTAACGGATATCCAGCCGGCCAAAATAAAATCCCTCGATCCGGTTGCATACCTGATTAAACTGTTGTGTCAGCTTTGGACTGATCAGGCGGCTCTCATCCAGAAAGAGAGCCCCACGGGCATGATTACCATAAGGAACAAGTAATGCGGTTTCGCCTTCAGGTAAGATATTATCCATCTGCTTGCCCAGGTGCTTTTCCAATGAAGGGAGTTGCAGCAGATAACGGTCATTGGCTATTAACAAGGCGCGCACGGTTTGTTTTCCATCACCGGTTACCTGTAAAAATTCTTTCCGGACAATGCCTGTGATCCGCCCGTTTTCCTGTCCGGGAAGTTTAACCCAGAAAAGACCAATCTCCTGCGGAAGATCAATGAAAGGCTGGATCAGATAAGGCACCGGGTACTGGCTGCAGACAGTTGCCAGTTGTGCTGCAGACCTTACTTTGATCACGCCCATTCCTTTTCCACCGATATCCGGCTTTACCACCAGCGGGTAACCGATATTATTTTCAGATAAAGCGGTTTCAATACGGCTGATGGAAGTTCCCGGTGTAAACAACAGGGATGTGGGACGGTATTCAGGCGGCACAACGGCATCTATACTGAATTTACTTTCCATGATCAGACCGGCATGCTGAATACCCGGATTGGAAGCAGCGGTAAAAAAGAAACTGCGGGCCCGCAGGCAATACCAGAGGAACACCGGAAATATGGGTCCGTAAACCAATGCGGTGGGCCAGTATTCCCAATTCATTGTTTTAATGATGATCCTTCGGAAACAGGGCAGCATATATTTTTATTTTATTACCCACCGGTTGTTTTCAATTATAACGGATATAACCGCAGCAATACATATCGTATAGGCGATCAACTGGTGTACCAGCGGCTGCATAATTTTTCTTACCGATACATACAACAGCAACAGGAGGAAAATAAGAATCGGAAGCTGGGTAAGGAGTGACTCACCCAATAACCAGCAATTAAAAACCACCGATAGAAGTATACTGATGGCCATGATGCTAAACAGGACAGGAAACTGACTCATGTAGTAGGCTTTCATATCCCGGTTTTCTTCATGCGCATTGGTAGGAAGCAGCATTTTTGCCGCTATAAAAAGTGATACCGGGTAAAGCAGTACAAATACCAGTTCGCTCAGGTGCCAGACAGGCTTATCCCTGAGTTGATAGGTAATGAACCAGTCCTGGACTTGCAGGAAGAGTACAAAAAGTGCCCAGCCTGTCTGGGGCCAGTAAAAAGACACTTTTTTGTAGTTGTATAAAAGATCACTCAGTGCTGACAGTAACTGGGTGATCCCTAATCCAAGGATTATTGAAATAAGAATAGAGGTGTATTCGAAAGGACTTATTTGCGAAGGAGGCATCGTTTTTTATTGAAAAATGAGCTTATGTGGTAAAGAGTGGTTTCGTATCCGGAATAAACCCTGACATACTGATCACCTGTTTCCGGACTGGAAGATCACAAAAATCATTATAGGAAAAAATGCCCTGACCTGAATGGGTGAGTTCAATAAAGGAATAACTCAGTGTTTTCAATTCCGGACTGCGGTGCATAATGAACCCGTTCTTTTCATCTGTAAAGCGGTTAAAAAAAGATAACACGGATTCCGGATTAATGGCCGGCTGTTCACTCATCCATTTGTCAAAAAAGGACTTTCTTACCTGTTTTACTGCCGGGGTATATAAGGTTGATGATGACCATATCCAGGCCTGTTGTTCATCCAGCAGTAAACGGTGTTTGACTGTACCGTCCCAGGTCAGTTGAAAAAGCCGGTGTTCACTCCACACTACGAGCGTGTAGGGTTCGATCCCTTCCATATCCATCATCGACCACTCCACTACCGGGTACACGGTTTTCAGCAGGGCGGTGACAATTTGCCCGCGGCTCTTCCTGTATTTACCCGGGCGGATATGATCTTCAAAACCACCATTGAGCAGAATGATTACATTCTTATAGCTGTTTATCCCGATCCAGGTGCCACCGGCTTCCGGATCGGTGGGAGCAAGGAAACGATAGCCGGTTCCCGTCTCTGTGAAAGGTGGTTTGGCTTTTGCCCGTGCAGGATTTTCATCCCGCAGGGAAGCAAAAAACACGGAATCCTTACCCGGGATATATAGTACAGTACACATAGGCTGTTATTATTTTGACCCTTCCTTACCGCTCACCGGATCAACTCTCCACGGCTGCTTTTCTGTATACGAGCGTGGAATAGGCTACCCCGAAATGGTCATTCACGAGTTCAAGATCCATTTCTGTAAGGGCAACTTTTATCAGGGCCAGGTGATGAACCGTATGCTCAATGGTATAAATAATTTCCCGGTGGTAAGTGGTGAAAGGGTAGATCATACTCTGCCCGTTGTTGTCCTCTATATACAGTTCGAGCGACTTGTCCGTTTTATTTAACAGGGGCAATTGTTCACTGATGGTACTGATAGCAAGCGCTCTGTTTGTTTCAAGCAACAGGTTACGGTGCCGGTGAATATAATTCACCTGACCTGCTGTATAACCATTCAACACACAATTCAGTATTTCTATGATATGGCGGCTGTGACCGCCAATGCTGGCCTGTCCAAGATGCCGGATCGCCCGGGTGTATTGTTCGTCGGTCAAACGGCCCAGCATGCCCGCCAGTGTTTCCAGGTGTTTTTGCAGCGTCAGATGCATCATGGTATAATGAGATTCAGTTAGCGGATCAGTCTTTCTTTTTTATGAACCGGGCCAACAAGTTTTTTCCCTGTTCCTGAAAAAGGACCAGGAGAATGGCACAGGCCACCCATACTATGATGGCCATTATAAATAACTGGCCGCCGTCATTATCCGATTTTATGCCGATTACAGTCAGGTGAGAAAGGATAGCGCCGGACATCAGTCCCACGCCCAGAAAAGCACCGATAAAAACAGTAGCAGGCAGGAGCAGCAGGATGCCGGCGATCAGCTCAATAATACCTGTACCGATACGTCCCCAGGGTTCGACTCCCAGTTTGGTGAACAGGGCTACCGATTCCGGATGTCCTGTAAATTTAAAATACAGTGTCTGAAGCAGAATTACTGCAGCTACGATACGCAGCAGCCAGGAGAGCATGTTTTTGATGTTCATGTTGGTTTTATTTAATAAAAATGAGTTTGCCAGTTCTTATCTGCTTTAGTTTTCAGGTTCGTTTCATCCCGGTTCCATTTCGTCAGTGTATTGTTGATCCAGGAATGGTAAAACAGGTATAACTTACCGTTTACAATTTTGAATGTTTCCGGATCCACTTCCACTTTTTCACCAGTAGCGCCCATGGCATAGGCACACCATCCCCCATATTGCGGTTCATATCTTTTGTAATCCTTAAGAAAAAGTGCTTTATTTTCCTGACTGGAAAAATAATAAGTCACACCATCTGCCAGTGCGGCGATGTCTTTTTTCCTTTTACGGCTTTTTGCTGGATAAAATAGGCCACCGGATCATAGCCTTGTATGGCCAGGCCTTTGTCGAGGTTATATGCTTTTGTTCGTAAAGCGTTCTGAGCAAATGTAGGAAAAATCAGTAGCATGCAGCTGATCAGCAATCCTGTTTTCATCGTTGGTATTATTGAATTGATTAATGATTTAAGGCGGGCCAGAACTGATCGGCATTTTTAATCCGTGTCAGTGTGTCTTTCAGCCAGGCCACCCTGGTTTTCAGACTGTAGTTCAGGAATAGTTTCTGATCAATGATCGTCCAGGCTTCAGGGTCTGTAGGGGCCAGGTGATTTTCACTGCAGCCATAAGCACAGAAGCCACCATATTGCGGGGCATATTTTAAGGGGTTGAGCCGGAAACTATCCAGGTGTGACTGTGTAGAGAATTTCCAGGTACTGCCACTCCAGTCAAGGGTCAGCGTATCGTTCCCTTTTACCGCTTTTTGCAAGGTGAAGTAGGCCACCGGATCATACCCTTTGATGGCCACCCCATCTTTACTGTTAATTATAACTCCCTGGCCAATGACCAAGCCGGCCAGGAGTAATCCGGTGATCAGACAAAAAAAATGCTTCATCATGTACTTTTTATATTGAAGCAAAAATGCCAACCTTTCGGCTGGCAGTCAATTGATATAGTTCCCGGTTTATGGTATATTCTTCCCTATTTGATCTCCGGCAGTGGCTTTTTTAATGCGGAAGGGGTCTGCGAAGTATATTTTTTAAAGAATTTACTGAAGTGGGAGACATCCTCAAAACCCAGTTCATCAGCAATTTCCTTAACCGATTTATCAGTGTAGTAAAACAGCCGTTTAGCTTCCATAATGATCCGGTCGTGTATATATTGCAGCGGACTTTTTTTACTGTAAAGGGTAAAATAGTTCGAAATAGTCTTGGGGGATTTGTTGAGTAATCCGGCATAGAACTGTACCTGGTGTTCTTTCCGGAAATGCATTTCCACATATAAATTGTATTTACGGATCAGGTTGAATTTATCGTCTCCCGGATCCGGTGTGGTCAGGTATTGTTTTTTGGCCAGCCGGGTGGTTTTAATGATCAGCTGTACCAGTAACATCCGGAGCATTTCCCCTTTGATTTCTTCATTGGAGGCAAACTCTTCTTCAAATACCCGAAGCAGCTGTTTGTAATCCTCCACATCATGCTGCTCAAGCTGAATAAACATGGTGGGGGAGGGGCCGAAAAAAATGAAACCGACACAGCCTACTTCTGCATCGTGATTGACAATACAGTAAAATTCACGGTTAAACTGCCAGGCGATGATATCCGTTGAACGTTCGAATCGGAATGACTGATTAAACATGATGGGAAGCACCGCGTTTTCGGCAAAATCATATACTACTTCATCAATGAAGATCTTTTGCCTTTTCCCCGTATTCCACGCGATGGTATGAAAGGTGAAGCCCGGTTTTTGTTCAAAATACAACTGACTGAAAGCGGCTTCGTTTTTATGCAACAGCAGCTTTCCAAAACCGTCTTTATGTGTAAATGTGTGCCTCATCAGGTATTTTCCTTGCCTTCAACCTACGAAAGAATGACCGGGTCAGTTTATAACTGTATGTTAAAGCAATATCCGGATTTATCCGAACATAATCAACAATTGTGTCTTTCAATCCGGCGACCATTGAATAGCCATATCGGCTAACTTTGTTTCAGCTGACCAGATGACACTTTCTGAACTATATCAATTATTTAATGAGGGTTTGCAAAAAACCACCTGGCTGGAATACATCGCTGTATTCTCCGGCATTGCCAGTGTATGGTACAGCCGGAAGGAACATATCCTGGTGTACCCGGTCGGGCTTATCAACACCATTATTTATATCTATCTCAGTTTTAAATTTCACCTGCCCGGTGAGGCCAGCGTGAATTTTTATTATACCGTGATGAGTATCTATGGCTGGTATATGTGGATGAAGAAAGATCAGCAGCAGCAGGTGGTGCTGCATATTACCCGGTCGGATAAACGGATGTGGGCTTACCAGTTACTCTTTTTCGGTTTCTTTTATGCGGCCATTTATTTTTCATTAGTATACCTCCGGGATAATTTTTTTGAAGGTGCCATCCCCTGGGCCGATGCATTTGCTTCTGCCACCGCCTTCACCGGCATGTGGCTGATGACAAGGAAAAAAGTAGAGAGCTGGTACTGGTGGATATTGACCAATATCTCCTCCATCCCCCTCTATTTTGTAAAAGGGCTTGTTTTCACCAGTGTTTATTATATTGTACTTCTGTTTATGGCGTTGTGGGGACTGTTGGAATGGAAGAAACGGGCAAAACAAGCGCATGCTTAAAAAAATAGTCATCATTGGTCCCGAAAGCACCGGCAAAAGCACGTTGTGCGAACAGCTGGCAAATCATTATGAAACGGCCTGGTGCCCTGAGTTTGCCCGTGAATTCCTCCATACCAATGGCACGGATTACGAGTTTGATGATCTGCTCACCATTGCCAAAGGACAGCTGGCCCTGGAAGATGAATATACGGCACGCCTCGAGCAACAGGCGGAGCCCATGATGGAATCAGGCGGTCACCTGCCCCTGTTTCTTGATACCGATATGTATGTGATGAAGGTCTGGTGTGAGTTTGTATTTAACCGCTGTCATCGTTTTATCCTGGAGCAGATCGGGGAAAGGAATTATGACCTTTATCTGCTTTGTAATATTGACCTGCCCTGGGTCAAAGATGAATTGCGGGAATACCCGGACCTGCATACCCGGAAAAAACTGTACCAGATCTATAAGGATATCATGCTGAACCAGCCCGTACCCTGGGTGGATATCAGCGGGAATTATGAGCAACGTTTACAGAAAGCCATCCGGGCTGTGGATGCCATCCTTTGATGCGCCTGCATATATTGCACATTCTTGCCCCAATCCGTTAATTTTGGCACATTCAATACTGCATGAGAGAAAGGAACCCATCATCCTGGTTGTATTTTTTTATCGGACTTGCTGTACTGATCAATTTCAGTGGGCTGTTCGTTCCCCTGCTCGATCCGGAT
>CALRQQ020000105.1:0-9178 GCA_943370345.1 Chitinophaga pinensis | reverse complement strand
AGTTTGGCCAGAAAATGTTTTTCAATCCTCCGGTAGATACTCAACTCTACTTTCTTCGGATCGATCAGCACCAGTTTCAGTTGTGACGGGTGTTTTTTATACAGGAGTGAGACCAGGATCGCATTCACCCCAACAGATTTACCCTGACCTGTGGCACCGGCCATCAGCAGGTGTGGCATCGTGGTCAGGTCAACGATGAAATTTTCATTATCGATCTTCTTCCCGATGGCAATAGGCAGGTTAAAGGCGTTGTTCTGGAACTTATCAGAAGCCAGCAGGCTCCGCATACTCACAATGGTCTTACGGATATTCGGCACTTCAATACCAATGGTGCCCTTACCCGGAATAGGTGCAATAATCCGTATTCCGAGAGCAGCCAGGCTCAGTGCAATATCGTCTTCCAGGTTCTTGATCCTTGAAATACGGACACCGGGTGCAGGCACAATCTCATACAAGGTAACGGTAGGCCCTATCGTGGCGCTGATCTTCTGTATCTCGATCGAATAATTGCGCAGAGTGGCAATGATCTGGTTCTTGTGATTTTCAAGTTCGCTCGTATCCTGAACGATCTTTTCCCCGCCATGATTTTCCAACAGATTGAGGGTCGGATATTTATAGTCACGCAGGTCAAGGGTAGGCTCATAGGGAGGCAGATTCTCCACTGTAGCGATCTCTTCTTCCTCTTCTTTTTCCGGCACCGCCTTGATCTCCAGTTCCAGTTCCTGGTCACTTTTTTTAGCCGGCTTTGAGGACTGTATCAGTTCTTCCTCCGGTTCAGTGATATTGATGTCCAGATCATGCGTATGCATCAGGTCCTTTACCATTTCAGTTTCCGGAACGGACTCTTCCGTGAACACGGGTGGCGGCACCACTTCCAACGGCACTTCTTTTTCCACGATCTTCAGGTCATGCAGAGGCTTTTCATCGGGAAAATTGATCACTACCGGACTCTCTCCTTTTAGTGTATTGGCAGATGGACTGTCTTTCCCTGCATACAGGTCATTAACGGTCTGGGCAGTCAGTACCGGGGAAGCAGTTTCGGCATCAGCCGGGGCCGTTTTATCCTCCGCAACCGGTACCTGTTTTTTCTGTGGCAGGTTGAAGGCCGGGTTGAATTGCCAGATAAAGTATCCGGTAGCCAGCAATAAGAGAATAGCCGCAGTACCAAACGTACCCACCGCTCCGTATAGTTTCAGGTTGATCAGTTTGCCCACTTCACCCCCATAGGGAAATTCCGTTTGCTGAAAAATAAAGGCCAGACTCACAGAAAGGATCACCAGTCCGAGGGTCACATATTTAAGATTGCGCCAGATAGAAAAAACCCGGCGGCGAAATAGCAGGTTCACACCCACTACAAAAAAGAAAGTACAGATCAGGAATGAGGCAATACCGAAAGCATTATTTATAAAAAAATGAGAAGTTACAGCACCCAGTCTGCCCAGCAGATTGGCCACAGGTTCATCGGTATCCAGCAGGGCCGAAAATCCCTGGCGGGCTACAGACTGATCTTCTTTCCAGGTAAAAAAATAGGAAGCAAATGAAATAAACAGGAAGATGGAAATCAACAGGAAAACGGCCCCCACGATCTTCCAGGTCCGCTCGTCGCGGACAATCATTCTCAGGTCCACCGCTTCTTCCTGCTCCTTCCTGAATTCCTTAAGATCCGGGCTCGCGGGAGGTGGTGGCGTTTCACTCTCTTTGGGTTTCTTTCTCAGCTTATTAGCCATAGCTGCAAAGATAAATAGTTTGCCATAACGTACGACAGGCCTTTATTTGAATGACACCCCCTTTTTCCCCCTTCAGACCGGGCATTTTCAAGCGTGCCTTAAAATTCCAGCTACAAGAGAACTCAGCCAAAAGAAGGCAGGAAACCTTACATTTGAATAACTAAAGTCCAAATGAAAATTCACGGCTTTTACCACGTTTTGCTGAGTATCGGGTGCTGCATATTCCTGTCCTTCTCGGTTAAGTCGCAGGACAGTTCGCAGTACTATACGGATATCAGTCAGGTCATTCTAGAAACCAAGATCTACAATCAGGTCAGCAGTTTTTATACCAGTCAGCAAGGTCCCATCCATGAAGTTTTCCCGCAAATGAACTTCAGACCGGGCATACAACATAAAGGACCATTACCAAATGACCGGGTCACCAAACGTATCTTTATCCGCTTCCATGTACTAAACAGCAGTGATAGCAGCTCTGCCGTTTATTTCTGCACCGGCTATTATTTTAAAAAGATCAAACTCTACCGTCAGGAGGGACGCATATTGGTCCCGATACCGGATCAACTCCCGGATATCAGTGAAAGGGATGGGTTCAGATTACTGGAATTGGGTCCCCGTGATTCAGCCACATTCATCGCTGAATTAGCTGGCATCAGGACCTACAACAATATGCTCCGGCCCCGGTTTGTTGGGAAACAACACGTAGCCGCTTTCCTGGCACAGTTACATGGGAAGTACAGTCAGCAAAACCTGCTCACGTATGTGTTCTGCGGACTTCTGCTCATGATGATCCTCTTTTCACTTACCAATTTCTTCCAGGGAGGCAACAAGGAATTCTTTTTTTACTCGGGCTATGCCTTCTTCATGGGTGGACTACTTTTCCTGCAAACCGTCTTTCACCTGCATGCGAGCCCATTTGGTTTTTTCTTTGAAGGTTATCTTGATTTCCTGCTTCAGGCAACCGGCATCATTTTCTATATGTTGTTCATGAAGAAATTTCTGGACACAGACAATGCCCATCCCTTCCTCTCCCGTTTGTATAACACTGGAATCTCGATATTGCTGGCCTCAATGCTGGTTTATACGTTTCTTCACTATTTCACAACCAACTATATCCTGGAATACCTGACGGAAATCTCAACCAAGGTCTTGCTGCTCATCCTCGTCGTTGTTTACCTTATTTACAGTATTGGCCACTGGAAGGTGCAGTTATTGCGCTATTTATTCTGGGGTAATTTATTCCTGTTCATTTTTTCCAGTATTTCGCAGTTAGGAATAGTGTATGATCTGCAATTCAGAAAGTTTCCCGGACTGCTGAATTCCTCAATCTTTTATTATGAGATCGGGTTATTCCTCGAACTGGTATTTTTCCTTGCCGGACTGAATTTTAAGAACCGGCGGAACATCATCAATGAAACCAAAGAGAAAGAAGCGCTGAAAGCGCAAAACCTGCTCAAGGAGTACGAAAAGGAAATAGCCGTTTACAAAGCGCAGCAGGAAGAACGTCAGCGGATATCCGCAGATATGCATGATGAACTTGGTGCCGGCATGACCGCCATTCGGCTGATGAGCGAGATCGCCCGGAATAAGATGAAAGAAAATACACCTGTTGAAATAGAAAAGATCTCCCATTCAGCGGATGATGTGCTGAATAAAATGAATGCGATCATCTGGAGTATGAACAGCGGCAATGACACCCTTGATAACCTGATCTCCTATATCCGCTCTTACTCATTGGAATACTTTGATGGCACATCGGTTACATGCAGGCTCGTGATACCGGAAAAGATAACCGACCGGGAACTGACCGGCGATAAACGCCGTAATGTATTTCTCAGCGTAAAAGAGACCCTGAATAATATCCTGAAACATGCCGGTGCCAGTGAGGTGGATATTGAGATCCAAACCGGCATTGAACTGCAGATCCGTATTTCCGATAATGGGAAAGGAATTGATATGGATAAACTCCGGGAATTTGGGAACGGACTAAAAAACATAAAACGCCGGATGGAGAGCATTGGCGGTAGTTACCAGATCATAAACAGGAACGGCACAGTCACCACCCTTACTCTTCCTCTTTAATTTTTTTCCGTTGTACCGCGATAAACAGGCATAACCAGCCGGCAATGAACAGCAAACCGCCTAACGGCGTTACAGGTCCTATCCAGCCGGTACTCAATCCTTTTATTTTAAGATAGGTGATTACATAGATCGATCCTGAAAAAAAGAAAATCCCGGCCAGGAATAATCGCGCCGTCCAGTTCAGCCAGGTGGATGAAAACCGCTCAAATAATGTGCCTACGGTTAACAGGGCCAGCACATGTACCAGCTGGTATTGCACCGCGGTCTGATAGCTATGAAGAATAACCGTATCTGCCGTGATCTTTTGCAAACCATGGGCGCCAAATGCTCCAATGGCCACCGTGATAGCACCCAGGAGTGCTGCAATGCCGATATAATGCTTATGCATGGAAGATTGTTTCTATGAGTTTATCCAGTTCCACCGGTTCTTCGTCCACAATGAGTTCCGCCTGCTCATAATACATACGACGGTCAGAGAATTTTTTACTGATGAAGCCCTTTAACTGATCATCCGACAGGTCCCGGATCAGCGGGCGTTTGGCCTTCTGTCTTACCAAACGGGTAAAAAGAGTTTCCAAAGGCGTATTGATCCAGACAGAAGTTCCGGCCTGATTCATGTAGTCGATATTATTAAAATAACAGGGCGTTCCTCCCCCGCAGGCCATAATAAAACTCTCCTGGCTTTCTGTAATCTGTCGAAGCAGCTCCGATTCCATGACCCTGAAATGCTCTTCGCCGGCAGTTGCAAAGATCTCCGTGATCGGTTTACCTGCCTGCTCCACGATCGCTTCATCCAGGTCATAAAAACGGATCCCCAGTTTCTCACTGAGTAAACGCCCCCAATGCGTTTTCCCCGAACCCATAAAGCCTATCAGATAAATCTTCATCGTAGTGTATTTCCTTCTCGCTTCTAGCTTCTTACTTCTTACTTCTCGCCTCCCTCACTTAAACGCGTTATACCCGGTCACATCCATCCCAGTGATCAGCAGATGAATATCGTGGGTTCCCTCGTAGGTGATCACACTTTCGAGGTTCATCATATGACGCATCACCGGGTATTCGCCGGTAATGCCCATGCCACCCAGCATCTGACGTGCATCACGGCAGATATTGGTGGCGATCTCGCATGAATTACGCTTGGCCATACTCACCTGCTGCGGCGTTACTTTACCTTCATTCATCAGCACCCCTAAACGCCAGTTCAGCAGTTGTGCCTTGGTGATCTCTGTGATCATTTCCGCCAGTTTCTTTTGCTGCAGCTGAAATGCACCGATGGGCTTACCAAACTGGATACGTTCCTGCGAATAACGGAGGGCCGTATCATAACAATCCATCGCTGCCCCGATCACACCCCAGGCGATCCCAAAACGGGCCTTGGTCAGACAGCTCAGGGGTCCCTTCAACCCCTTCACGCCCGGCAGAATATTTTCCTTAGGCACTTTTACATTATCAAACACCAGTTCCCCGGTAGCGGATGCCCGTAAGCTCCACTTTCCATGGGTAGTGGGGGTGGAAAAACCTTCCATACCGCGCTCCACGATCACGCCCTGGATCTCATCCGCTTCATTGCGGGCCCATACCACGGCCACCTGAGCAAAGGGGGCATTACTGATCCACATTTTGGCACCATTCAGTATTACGTGATCACCTGCATCTTTTATATTGGTGAGCATACTGCTCGGGTCTGAACCATGATCAGGCTCGGTCAGTCCAAAGCAGCCCAGCCATTCGCCGCTACCCAGTTTAGGTAAAAATTTTCTTTTCTGCTCCTCACTGCCATAGGCATAGATCGGGAACATCACCAAAGAGCCTTGTACAGAGGCAGTGGAGCGAACTCCGCTATCCCCTCGCTCGAGCTCCTGCATCATCAGTCCATAGGAAATATAATCCAATCCACCCCCGCCATATTCCACGGGTACGGTTGGTCCAAAACAGCCCAGTTCCCCCAGCTGTTTTACGATATGCTGCGGAAACTCGGCTTTCTGCGCATAGTCCTCAATGATGGGTGATATTTCTTTCTTTACATAGGTACGTACTGCGTCTCGGACCATCAGATGCTCCTCGGTCAGTAATTCGTCTACTGCAAAATAATCAGGGCTTTGGAATACGTCGGTGCGGGCTGCCATGGCAATCGAATTTTATTTGGACAAAGGTATTGAAATCTGTCAGTTTGAGGTGTTTCTGTGGCAGTAATCCCACTTCACCGTCCGTCATATTTTTCACAATGTATTGCCAGAAAATAATACTTTAGGGAAAACAATTTGTATGAAACGGTGTATGTCGCTTTTTATCCTGCTTGCCCTGCTGCAACTATCTGTTTCTGCCCAGAAAGACTCCACTAAAACTGCCCCGAAGATCAAACAATTCTGGCTGGTGGTATTAAAGACCGGCCCGCAGGATAAAGTCATCACCGATTCGGCTCAGCGGGCAAAGATCTTTGCAGGTCATTTTTCGAATATGGAAAGACTGTATAAGGAAGGTATACTGAAAGTGGCCGGTCCTTTCGGAAAAAATGATTTCACCTGGAGGGGATTATTCATTTTGGATTGTGCCACTAAAGAAGAGGCCGAAAAATATGTAAAGACGGATCCTTCGGTTGAAGCCGGCGTATTTATCACCGATATCGTACCCTGGTACAGTGAGGCCGTGGGTAGTTTTGTGCCGGGGAAACCAAAGGAGTAATCCGGGAGAATCAATCTTCAAATCTGTAAAAAGCTTTTCAGTTTGCGGAGTCATTCTTTCCGACTCTTACAAGTATCCAGACATCTCCTCCTGATATTCACTCGCCACTTCAGCGGCCCTTGCTGCAAAGTCCTTCCCGGAAGAGGCGAAAATGATCGCACGACTGGCATTGACAAGAATTCCGCAATCCTTATTCATGGCTTTCTCTGATATTTCTTTCAGACTGCCGCCCTGTGCTCCTACACCAGGCACGAGGTAAAAATGTTCGGGCGTAAGTTTTCGGATATTGATAAAAGAATCGGCTTGTGTGGCGCCAACCACAAACATGGTATTCTCCGGACTACCCCAGGTGGAGACGGTCTTCAGTACCTGCTCATAGAGCAAACCATCACCGGCCTGTTTGAGTTCAAAGTCCTCCGCTCCTTTATTGGATGTAAGCCCCAGTACGATGGCCCATTTGCCGGGATGCTGTAAGAATGGCTTTACACTGTCTTCTCCCATATAAGGTGCTACCGTGACGGAGTCAAAAGGAAGGGCTTCAAAAAAAGCCTTGGCATATTGATCGGAAGTATTCCCGATATCGCCCCGCTTGGCATCAGCAATCGTAAAATGCGAAGTACCGATATATTTCACCGTATCCTCCAGGGTCTGCCAGCCCTTTACGCCCATTGATTCGTAAAATGCAGTATTGATCTTATAGCTCACACAAAAATCACGGGTGGCATCAATGATCGCTTTATTGAACGCCAGTACCGGATCGGCTTCCGTTAATAAATGCGCGGGGATCTTGGTGATATCTGAATCCAGTCCTACACAGAGATAAGACTGCTTTTGTCGGATCTGTTCTA
This sequence comes from Chitinophaga pinensis, assembly GCA_943370345.1. GTDB lineage: Bacteria > Bacteroidota > Bacteroidia > Chitinophagales > Chitinophagaceae > JJ008. The sequence continues at coordinate 1,842 of CALRQQ020000105.1, read as the reverse complement.
CCAGCTGGGCTCTTGTCATGCCGCAAAAATACAGGTTGCGGCTTTAGAAAAAAGGATACTTATTCACCCGTTTCCCGAAGTAATCCACGGAGAGTATGCACAAAATTCCAGACTTCCGAATACGTATTATACAAGGGCACCGGGGCAAAACGGATCACATCCGGTTCACGCCAGTCCACGATATACCCGCTTTTCATGAGCCCGTCATAAACGGCTTTCCCGTTTTGCAGCATCAGCATAGAGACCTGGCAACCACGGGCCGTTGCATCACGGGGCGTGATAAAACGGAGCTGTTTGCCCCCGGTTTCCTGATCCAGTTCCTCAAGCAAAGACCAGAGAAACCCATTCAATTTTAACCGTTTTTCCTGGATGGCTTCCCAACCAGCATCTTCTACGATATCCAGGCCAGCACGGTGAGCAGCATAAAGGAAGATAGCCGGTGTACTGAGTTGCCAGCCTTCGGCACCGGGCATGGGTACAAAACCTTTCTCCATCCTGAAACGGGTATTGATATCATACCCCCACCAGCCGGCAAAACGGGTCAGATTGGCTGCATGATGTTTTTCATGAATGAAGGCGCCACCGATGGCACCCGGACCGGAGTTCAAATATTTATAACTGCACCAGCAGGCAAAATCCACGTTCCAGTCATGGAGTTGTAAGGATATATTCCCGGCAGCATGCGCCAGGTCAAAACCAACCAATGCACCGGCTGCATGTCCGGCAGCGGTAATTGCGGGCAGATCGAAGAACTGACCGGTGTAATAATTGATCCCGCCAAACAAGACCAGGGCCGTTTCTTCCCCATGTTCCCTGATCACGCTGACAATATCTTCCGTGCGCAGGGTCAGCTCCCCTTCCCTGGGTTTTACTTCGATCACCGCATTTTCCGGATCAAATCCATGATGTCGGACATGGGTTTCAAACGCATACTGATCACTCGGAAAAGCCTTGGCTTCGCAGATAATTTTGAAACGCTTTCCGGCCGGCCGGTAAAAACTCACCAGCATCAGGTGCAGATTTACCGTCAGCTGATTCATCACCACTACTTCTGATTTTTTTGCACCTGTTACAGTGGCCAGTGTTTTCACCAGATGATCATGATAATGCATCCATGGCTCTGGGGCATGAAAAAAGGATTCCACACCAAGTGAGGCCCAGTCTTTCATGATCTTATCAATATAACCGGCGGTTGTCTTAGGCTGTAGTCCCAGTGAATTGCCCAGGAAATAGGCCTGCTCTTTGCCATCATGTACCGGAATAATAAACCGCTCGCGAAAAGAAGCCAAGGGATCATCACGATCCAGTTGTTGTGCAGTTTCTATTGAAATACGCATAGAAGTAATGATTTAAAAAGCTCCTGTTTTTCCGCCATCTACCGGAATACTGGTGCCGTTGATATATGCAGCTGCCGGACTGGCCAGAAAGGCTGCAAGTGCCGCGATTTCTTTAGTCTCCCCAAAGCGTTGGGCCGGGATTTGTTTTTCCATTTGAGCAGCTAATTCTTCAGGTCTGATTTTCTGAGCAGCTGCATTGCTATTAATCAGGCTATCCAGGCGACCGGTCTTAATGAAACCAGGCAAAATATTATTGACGGTAATGCCATCCGCAGCCACTTCCAATGAAAGGGTCTTGGCCCACCCGGCTGTGGCCGCCCGGATCGTATTGGATACCCCCAGATTGGGGATCGGCATTTTCACCGACGTAGAGATCACGTTGATGATCCTTCCGAATCCGGCTGCTTTCATGCCCGGCAACAACGCCTGCACTAACTGCTGATTATTGATAAGGTGTTGCTGAAAAGCACTCAGGAACTGATCTGCTGTAGCATGTTGAATGAGT
>CALRQQ020000104.1:0-9189 GCA_943370345.1 Chitinophaga pinensis | reverse complement strand
GGGTACATGATAAATTTCTGAGGCAGTCGTAAAGCTTGCCCTGAGTTTATCGAAGGGAAGGCGGACTACCGCCGAAGCCATTCCTCAGGCACCGGTATCACACAAATATTCATCGACTTCCCATCGGCCGATAACATGGCCGATTGGATCTCGATCTTCGTGCCATCCGGATTCATCGTAGGATGCGGATGATCGCCGGCAGTGGTCTTGTGGCCGGTGGAGAGTAAGATCATTTCACCGGTGCGGCGGTCGATCAGGTAAATGCCCCGGGAGAAATCATCCCCCACGGCAAAACGTCCATCCGCAGAGCCATGCACATGCCAGAGACCACTGCCCTTCCTGGTTTGTCCGGCAATGAACATTTCCCTGGTACGGAGATTGACAATACCGAGACCAGTGGGTTTTTCCCGCGTACCGGATGGTCCCCAGGCGGGATCCTGACCGGGATTGGCACCACCGACTGCAGTACCAGTGGTATCCACGCCACCGATCTTACGGTGACCCATGATCGCAATGGCGACTTCATCTTTCCCGATCACGGCTTCATGGGTGACCCACTCATACTCACTCTCGGGATACAAAGGACGAAGGCCCTTACCATCGGCCATGACCGTCCAGGTGCGCTGGGGCGATTTGCCACCGGTCTCCCAGCAGAACACGATCTCACCGGGCACCCAGGGATTGGTTTGTATATGCCCGATCTGAAAGGGTACGGATACTACATATTTTGTTTCGCCTGTTTTTATATTCATGGCCGCAATCCCATTGGGACCGGCACCCATATTCCGCGGACCAAAATTGGCAGCCGGCTTTATACTGTCGGGTAAATATTTTGCCGCGGCATTCTTGCCGGTTTTAAAATAGACCCATTGCTCATCGCCATCAAGCGCGAGATCCCCACCGCCTTCCAATGCTTCGGGAATGGTACCACAAACCCGCTGATAGGTATCGGCGGATTTCATGTTGCCAGCTTTACTGTCATTCAGTACAGCTGCAAGATCTACCTCGATCACCTGCAAGGGACCGGTGGGTCTTCTGCGGGTGGTATCATTGGGACGATCATTCTTGTACCGGAGGAAATAAAGTTTCATGGACAAACGGCCCACATTGAGCATACCGGTATAGCCGCCCTCGGTGACCTGTACGATATCGCCGGTTTTTTCATTGACGGCTACTGCTTCATTCCTCGCGCGGTTGGACCGGAAGATGAGCCATTGTCCATCGGATGTCCATTGGTTATGGGTCTGATAGATCTTGGCATCCCCATTGGGCGTGCTGGTGAGGAAGATGAGTTTGTGTCCGGTTACGGGATCGGTGATTTCTTTGCGTTCGGAGGGGAAACGACGGCCGATCTGGGCGGTTGTTTGGTCTGTTAACAGGACCAGGAACAGGATGAAGATTAATTGATGTTTCATTTGTGCTTTATTTGTTACCGGCAACCAGATTTTTTGGTGGGTCTGATTACAGCAGCATTATAATTGTGTCACCCCTATAATTGTGTCACCCCTTCGGGGTTCTGAGACCCTTTCCCCGTTTATATGTTCTTCTATAATCATGTCAGCCCTTCGGGCTTAATACAATTTCCTTAGCAGGATCCCATTCACCATTCCCCATTCACCATTCACCATTCCCCATTCACCTAATTGCCGTCGGGCTTCATCCCCGTCACATACGCCCCCATGGGCCAGTTCAGTTTTTCAATGGGATCTGGATGGGCGGGATCAAAGGGAGCCAAATCTTTTCTTAATGAGGCGGCGATGACGAGCTTCGCTTCCTTTATTCCTTTCACCATGCACTTGGCGATCTGCCAGGCACCATAGGTATTGAAATGGGTATTGTCTTCGAGTTTTTTATCCTGCCCGGGAAAGGTATTGGCGGGATAATGCACAAAGGCTTTTACTGACTGCAAAGGACCCCAGGCTTCGTAGAGGATCTTGCTCATGGCATTGAGATCGATCAGCGCCGTATTGGTTTCCTTTGCAGCCTGTCTGACCGCTTCCGGATAATCACCAAGGGTGTTAATGATATGTCCGGCACTGTCAAAACTGCGGCGGTGCATGGAAGTGACGAGTACCGGGATACCCCCTTTTGCTTTAACATCACTGATATATCGTAACAGTTCTTTTTTATACGTAGTAAAGGCACCAACGCCCTCGCCTTTCTGCTTCATATCATTGTGCCCAAATTCGATAAAGAGATAATCGCCCTTCTTCATCAGACTGAGTATCTTCTCTAATCGTTTGGCGCTACGAAATGAGTTTAATGCTTCTCCGGACTCTGCATAATTCGCGATGGCTATTTTCTTTGCCTGAAAAAAGGAAGGGATCATTTGTCCCCAGGCCGCCCAGGGCTCTTTATCCTGATCTACTACCGTGGAATTACCGGCGAGGAAGATCGTAGTGGCTTTTGTATTGGGTGTGATCTCCACGGCACAGACCTTCGGGGCCGGACCATTGAATTCGAGGGTAAGTTTATTGTCCCAGTGCAGATAGCCGATCTCCCTTTCCTTCAACCGCACTTTACTGAACACCTTCCCCGATGAATCGCGGATCAGGCTATCCTTGACATGCACGGTAAAATTCACGGTGGCATACTTTCCTTTAGCAGTTGTGATTCGTTCAATCATCAGTCGCCTGCATTCAGCCCTTATCGTGGCGTCTGAAGTGCCCGCCGGATCTCCGAGTATCACTTTCACATCATAATTCCCTTCGGGGAGTTTGACGGAAAAATAAAAAGGCTTCGGGCTGCTGATAAAATCCGAGAGTAAGGGACTTCCTTTACCGGCATCCTTACTGAGCAGTTCAACTGAATATTTATCAAACCCGTAACCGGTTTGTTCATTGTACCTGGTATCCGGCATTACCCTTGTATACCCTTTCATCTGTTTGCCAGAACCAAAATCAAATTTCCAGTTCACGGGCTGTGACATGGATACCCATGTTGTGCAACATAAAACCAGACCTGCCAATAACTTTATCATAACATGGGAGTTAATTAAACCGCTAACCCTTAATTCACAAATTTTACCCGGATGACCGTAAAGGACCGGGGACCAGCCACCTGCTGAATCTTCTTACCTTTTACTGCTACCTGGGTACTGACCGGTTGTACCGTCATTGGTTTATCCAGGGTATTATAACTAAGTAATTCATCATTATGCAGTGTGGTCACGCTCATCTCCCCTTTTACTGATTTAATACCGGCCAGACTGAATTCAAAATTTTCTGTTTTATCACCGGCATTCACCAGTTTAATGATGAGTTCCTTACTTACTGAATCAATTACGGCACTTGCATAGAGACTGTCCCTGCCACTGAGGGCTTTCCCATCAAGCAGCGCGGGCACGGCATGTGTGCCTTTGTTGAGCGAATACAATTGCTGTACATAATAATTCGGCGTGGCCATGCTGCGGAGGTTATCGAACCAGATCAGGTCGGGCCGCCATTGCCAGGCATCCAGATGGGCCAGCAGCGGGGCATAGGAACACATCTGTACCACATCGGCATTGCGCTCCAACCCGGTCATGAAGGCGGCTTCGGCCATGGCACTGTACCAGCTGTTCTTGGACTCCGGCTGTGTATTGTCCTTGCCATGTCCCGCATACTCTCCGGCAAATACCTTGAACCCTTTCCGGTCGTAGTTATCATACCGGGCGGCATTTTTTAAGAACCAATCAGGTCCTTTATAATAATGTTCATCGATAAAATCAGGGCGGTGTTGCTGAAAGGCTTTCCACAAATAATCAAACAAAGCGCCTTCAGCATAAGGTCCCGCGGCAGCCACCAGTTTTACTTCCGGATGTTTTTGCTTCAGTATTTTCTCAAACAAGGCATAGCGCTCCACATATTGCTCATCCCATTGCTCATTACCTACGCCTAATAAACGCATATTGAACGAAGCCGGATGACCCATATCGGCGCGGAGCTTACCCCATTTGGTGGTCACGGCTCCATTGGCAAATTCGATCAGATCAAGTGCATCCTGAATATAGGGATCGAGTTCGGGCAGACTCACGACTTCCGCACTGTTGAACTGACAGGCCATACCGCAGTTGATGATGGGCAATGGTGATGCACCAAGGTCTTCTGCTAACTGAAAATATTCAAAGAAGCCGAGTCCAAAGCTTTGATAATAATCGGGGGCATTCTTATGCGGGAACTCCACGTTCCATCGGTTCATGATGAGTTTACGGTCTTCGGGAGCACCTACGGTTGTTTTCCACTGATACCGATTGGTCAGGTCTTTTCCTTCCACGATACAACCTCCGGGAAACCGAAGAAAGCCAGGTTTAAGATCGGCTAATTTCTGTACGAGGTCATTACGTAACCCATTGGGCCGGTTCTTCCAGGTATGTTGAGGGAACAAAGAGAGGCGGTCGATATGCAGTTCGCCATTGCCGTTGAAGATGATCCGCAGTTTTCCTTTCTGCGCCGTATCAACAGCCGTGAAAGAAAGACTGTATTTTTTCCAGTCGCCATTGATCGCTACCGGTTCGGCTTTACCGATCACAGTTCCTTTGGCATTGACCATTTCGAGGCGTACGGTACTCTGTCCGCTCTGTTGTTTGGCCAGTATGCTGAAATTATAGGTCTCGTCTTTCTGTATACCCATCCCGCGGAAACCATCATTCAGTAATACATAATCCCCCGTGCCTTTTAATTTCAGTTGGGCATAGCGGGGATTTACACCATGAGCGGCCTGGTTCACGATCAGCAAAACGCCTTGTGCTTCAGTATCCGGGTCGCGCCAGCCCATCATAGGAGCCGGAAACTCAAAAGATCCGTTCTTAATGAGTTCGGCATAGAGACCGCCATCGGCCCCGAAGTTGATATCCTCGAAAAAGATCCCCCACATATCGGGTGAGATGGCTGTGGTGGGTTTGTTCACGGTGATACTCACTTTCCTGACAGAAGCCGGTGTACCGGGCTGTGCAAGGCTGTTAAAAGAAAGAAGCAATAAAATAACCAGGGCCTTGATGCTATTCAGCTGTTTCATGATGGATGTTATGTGATCGTTCAACGATTATTTACCAATGTAAAGGCACATTGCCACTCTTATCTTCATCGAGCATGATGGCACTGTCATTCATCCGGAACGTGAATCTATCCAGCATGGCACTGATCTCTGCACCGGCGAAGATGGCAGGACCATATCCATGTGCGGCAAATACATTTACCGGACGATAATAATAAAAAGCAGGATCGAAGGCCATACCGGTTCCTACACAGGTGCCTTCCACCTGTCCCTGCTGATTGACCTTGGAAGCCACCGCACTCCAGCCCAGCAGACTCATGGGCGCATAGGCTTTTACATCGAGCCAGCCTTTGTTGACCCCATGGGCGATGCAATAGGTATAGATCGCGGTACAGGAGGTTTCGAGGTAACTGTCAGGCTTATCGAGCAGCTGGTGCCAGAAGCCTTTGCCCGACTGGTATTTCGCCAATCCTTTTACATGTGCCCTGTATTGATCCAATACGAACTTAAAACCGGGATGACTCTCCGGTAATACATCCAGCACTTCAGTCAGCGTTAATAACGCCCATCCATTGGCACGACCCCAATGAAATTCCGGATGGGGATTCATGCTTTCCACCCAGCCGTGCATATAGATACCAAGTTCTTTATTGAACATACGGCCGGTGAAAAGGCGGATCTGTTTTACCACTTCATCGTAATATTTTTTATCACCGGTGAGTTTACCCATCTGGGCGATAGCAGGTACGCCCATGAACATATCATCCAGCCAGAGGGTATTCTTTAAGGGCCGGTTACGGGCAAGGGTACCGTCTTTTAACCGGTACTCTTTTTTGAGAATGTATTGGATAAAATGATCGATCTGTGTGCGCAGTCCTTCGTTCAGTCCGGCCCGTTGTGCCTTGATCATAGCAGCACATACGGCGCCTGCATCATCGAGTGCATGCGGACTGATGGGCTGGTGCAGGAAGCGCTGGGTGCGGATATACTCTTCAGGAAACTTTGCTTTTACGGCCGGTATCCATTTGGCCAGAAAATCAAAGCGGTCCTTTACATAAGTGGCATAGCGCTGATCGCCGGTGGTTTCAGCTGCCCGTAACATGGCCGCATAGGTAACCCCCCACTCATAACTGGTGAGCCGGAAATCACCCTGCTTCACGGCGCTGTTGGTATCCAGCTGTGCGGCATCGGTGAGTACCGCTCCGGTTTTTTTATTGATCATCACCGGGGGGGTAACGGTGTCGAGGTAATTGTAAATACGGTCCAGTACTTTTTTCACCTCCGCTTTCCCGGGTATCACATAGGGCACCGGGTAATCGGGTTGCATCGCGTGCAGCGGGGTGGTTACATCGTTTTGTTTCTGAGCCTGTGCGGTAAAGCCCGCGGCCATCAGGAAAAAGGGAAGTAATCGTTTATTCATGATGAGGTGTTGTTGCGTACAGGGTGTATGCTATGAAATTACGTTGCTTCATTAAAACGAAAAAGACAGGTACTTGATTCCCTGCCTTTTTCTATCGACTGCTTGCTAAAAGAACTGACTTTATCGGCTGATTTACCAGTTGAAGGGTAAATACCAGTTTGCAGGATTCATGAGTTTAGCCCGAACAGCGGCCGCATCGCCGGTGCCATCCTTGAGCAATTTGTTATAGATCTTATCAGCCAGGAAAGAAGGATCATTCCGGCGCATGGCCACGCGCATCAGGTCGGGCCAGCGGGTTCCTTCAAAGGCATTCTCGAGTGCGGTTTCCTTGATCAGGGCATTCTCAATGGTGAGCAGACTGTCTGCTGCAGGCACAGCAATATCCGGCAGATTGGCACGGGCCCTTACGCCGATATTACGGTACCAGTCGGAACGGTAGAAAGGTACCCCCGAGCTGCCACTGTTACGTCCGTCAAAATTGAAGGGATAGGGTTCCCAGAGTGTATTGTGATATAAAGTAACATCGGATGTAGGAGCCGGGTAAGCACCTGCGATGCCACTATTCAGGAAGCCCCAGGAAAGACGGTATTTACCAGCGCGGTTGGCCGCTTCTGCAAAACGCATGTGCAGGTGTGTCTGACGGAACAGGAACCATTTACCATTCTTTGTCAGAAGGCTTGTTGGAGCCAGTGTATTATAATTAAGGTAATTGTACAGGTTCTTCATTGCAACGGGCTGACCGCCGATCGTGGCTGTACTTAATAATTTACGGGCATCATAAGGGATCGCTCCGCCTTGTGCCGGACGCTGGGTTTCATTATCCCAGAGACTCATCATCTCATTGGAGGGTTTCACGAGGTAATCACCCCCGATCGGTGAGAAGAGTTTGATCAGCGAATTATCAGGCTTGAATTTACTGTCGAACGGCAGGGCCCATACCCACTCGCGGTCGAAACCGGAAGTACCAAATGCCTGTTCAAACATGATACGCCATTGGGTATTGGTCACCAGTGTACTGGCATCACCGGCACGGGAATACGTGATATAGTGGTCAACATCCCCGTTACTGTCCCAGCCAATTTTATACTGGGAATAATAGTTACCGTTGGCCACGCCCTGTGTACCGGTCTCCATCACCTGGCGGTACCATTCAGCGGCTTTTACAAAATTACCTTTCCACAGGTGCAGGTCACCCAGGATCACTTTTTTATTGATATAGAATTTCTGCGTGGGATAACCATCCACCGAGATATTCAGGTTGGTACCGGAAGGGTACAGCTCTTTATAAGGCAGCGCTTCCGTAAAACGGATCAGGCTGTCGAGCAGTACCGGGAAACTCAGCCGGGGAAAATTAGCCGCATTTTTAACGGCATCTACATTGGTGAGTGAACTGGTCACATACGGGATCTCGCCAAAATGAATACCCAATTGCAGGAAGAGGAAAGAACGCAGGGCGCCAATATCAGAATAGCGTTGTTTGAATTCATCTTCGGTCATGCGCTTTTCCTGCGCCATTACGATGAAATGTTCGAGGGCATCATTACAGTTCAGGATCAGTTCATAGAACGGGCGGGGACTGGCATAGGGATTACCGGCCACTACCGTGTGGTTACTGATCTGACGGAGCGACTCATTGGCATTATTGGTATAATTCAGGAGGTCGCCACGAAGTTCGTTCAGGATCACATAGCGGTCGGCCATGGCCATGAACTTTCCGTAAATACCTACCACGGCCGCATCGGCATCGTAAACATTCTGGTAAGCGTTGGTCACGTCGAGCTGATCCTGGGGTTTGATATCAAACACCTTTTTACAGCCGGGCAATACCGCAAAGGCCATGAGCAGGGCAAGTCCCTGTAAAATGATACGCTTCATAGTTATCTTATTAATCATGTCAGCTAAAATCTGTTTCTTATCAGTTATATATCGTTAGAATCCGAGTTTAACGCCTAAAGTGGCAGAACGGTACAAAGGATCGAGTCCGGTGTCAATACCTTGTCCATAGATACTGGGACTGGCACTGAATTCAGGATCGTAACCCATGTATTTTGTAAACGTAAGCAGGTTGGTACCGGTTACATATACCGTGGCATTCCGTACAAATTCACCTTTCAGTGGCAATTCGTAGGACAGGGATGCATGACGGAGACGGAGGTAGGATCCATCTTCGATCCAGCGGTCGCTGAAACGGCTGTTGCCCAGCGGATCACCATAAGTGGCTTTCGGCATATTGGTCACCTGGCCTTCGGCTCTCCAGCGGTTGATCACACTGTTGAGCTGATTATCGGTCGTGCTGGCAGACTCCAGGCGGTAACGCAGGTAATTGAATACTTCATGTCCGCCCGCATAGGTAAAGAGGGCTTCCAGTTTAAACCGCTTATAGGTTAATGCCGTGGAGAACCCGCCATAGAATTCAGGCATCGGGCTGCCCAGTACACGACGGTCGTTTTCGTCAATGATCTTATCCCCGTTAATATCAGAGAAACGGATATCACCGGCACCGAAAGAGGTAAAGCTGCCGTCGGCATTCTTCACTTTCAATCCGGCTTCGAACGCTTCTGCCGCTGTGCTGAACACTCCATTGGTTACATAACCAAAGAACATACCTGCAGGACGATCGCCCTGAGTGATCTTGGTGGCACCGGCGTATTCAGTGTAGAAACGGCCACCAGCTACATGATGTACCATATTGCGTACAGTAGCGATATTGCCGCTTACATCCCATTTCAGGTTCTTTTTATTGATGAGTCGAACCCCTAAGGTGGCTTCCACACCGGTGTTTTGCATAGCCCCGT
>CALRQQ020000103.1:0-9205 GCA_943370345.1 Chitinophaga pinensis | reverse complement strand
TTCCATCTGGGCATTTTAGACACAACGTCAATAGATGCTTCATCCAGACCGTAGCCTTCTTTCTCGCCCTTGATTCTTGGTGTATATACTCTTCCGGCCTCATTTACAGCGAATACCACATTTACCGTTGCTTCTACACCATTGTCAATGGCATCCGTAGGATAAACAATATTTTCCTGTATGAATTTAGCCAATGCTTTTTCTCCACCGGGATAACTGGGTTTGATCTCAGACCTGTTATAAATACCTTCCTTATCCATTTCAATCACCAGATTCGCATATTCCTGGTCATAATTTTTCTGCCAGTCAGATTGTAATACAATCACTCCCTTGCCTTTTTTCTTAGCGGGGTTGGGTATGGCTTTGCCGGGCAATTGTTCGCTTCTCATGCTGGAATCCATCTGCCTTTTTTGTAAAGCAGCTGCTTCGTCGGCAGCTACAACAGCTGTCATGGAATCTTCGGTGGTTACAGCATCCGTTTTTGATTTACATGATGTTAATGTGCCGGTTGTTACTATGGCAGCCAAAACAAACAGAAATAACGGGGTGGTGATTTTTTTCATTCTTGATTAGTTTTAATAAGTAAGGCTTACAGTTGCCCGTTGCTACAAGCATTCTCCTGTAAGTGAAGAAGGGCAAAGTTCCGGTTAGCAGGCTGGGTGTTGTTATAGATGCTTTGGTAATGCTTATATCATTCACAGAAATAGACGGTCTCTTTTCTGCAGGCAGGGGCAATAAAAAACCCCGCTGTAGAAGCGGGGTTTTATTGAATGAGTGGTAGTTCTTTGATAATGTAGCGGTTGTTACGTTTATCGTTCAGGCCGCTGGAGCGTCCCGACCGATAGCGGTCCGACCGATATTAGCCGGCTACCTGTTTGCGGATGATATTCAGCGCGGCACCTGCTTTGAACCACTCGATCTGCTGTTGGTTATACGTGTGGTTAGCAATAATGGTGTCTTTGCTGCCATCTGCATGGGTAAATACAAGTGTTAACGGCGTACCTGGTGCGAAGCTGGTAAGACCAATGATATCGATGCTATCGTTTTCCTGGATCTTATCGTAATCAGCTTTATCAGCAAAAGTAAGTGCCAGCATACCCTGTTTTTTCAGGTTGGTTTCGTGAATACGGGCAAATGATTTTACGAGGATCGCACGTACACCGAGGAAACGGGGTTCCATGGCTGCGTGCTCGCGTGAACTTCCTTCGCCATAGTTCTCGTCACCTACCACAATACTTCCTACACCTGCAGCTTTGTAAGCGCGCTGGGTAGCGGGTACTGCACCGTATTCGCCGGTGAGCTGGTTCTTAACGTTATCTGTTTTCTCGTTGTAATAATTCACCGCACCGATCAGCATATTGTTACTGATATTATCGAGGTGACCACGGAATTTTAACCAGGGACCTGCCATACTGATATGGTCGGTGGTACATTTTCCTTTGGCTTTAATCAGGAGTTTCAATCCTTTCAGATCAGTTCCTTCCCACTCGGCAAATGGTGCGAGCAACTGTAAACGCTTGCTGTCTGGCGCTACTGCAACCGTTACGCCACTACCGTCGGCAGCAGGTGCCTGGTAACCGGGATCATCTACCGCAAAACCTTTTACAGGTAATTCAAAACCGGTGGGCGCATCCAGCTTTACCTGTTCGCCTTTATCGTTGGTTAAGGTATCGGTAAGCGGGTTAAAGTTCAGGTCTCCGGCAATAGCCAGTGCGGTTACCAGCTCTGGAGAACCTACAAATGCAAATGTATTCGGATTACCATCGGCGCGTTTGGCGAAGTTGCGGTTAAAGCTATGAACGATGGTATTCTTTTCTTTTTTCTCGGCACCTACACGGTCCCACATACCAATACAGGGCCCGCAGGCATTGGCAAATACTTTGGCACCAATTTTATCAAACTCGGCCAGAAAGCCATCGCGCTCAATAGTAAAACGGACCTGCTCAGAACCAGGTGTAATGGTGAATTCACTTTTCAGGGTGAGTCCTTTTTCTTTTACCTGTTTGGCTAAACTAACGGCCCTGCTGATATCTTCATAAGAACTGTTAGTACAGCTACCGATCAGACCGACTTCAATTTTGGTAGGCCAGCCATTGGCAGCTGCCGCTTCTTTCATTTTAGAGATAGGAGTGGCCAGATCTGGTGTGAAAGGTCCGTTCAGGTGGGGTTCCAGTTCACTTAGGTTGATCTCGATCACTTCATCAAAATATTTCTTCGGATCAGCGTATACTTCGGCATCTGCATTCAGGTAAGCGCTGATACCATCGGCCATGGTAGCCACTTCTGCGCGGCCGGTGGCTTTCAGGTAGCGGCTCATGCTGTCGTCGTAACCAAAAGTAGAAGTGGTGGCACCGATCTCGGCACCCATATTACAAATGGTTCCTTTTCCTGTACAGCTCATACTGGTAGCACCTTCGCCAAAATATTCAACAATGGCACCGGTTCCTCCTTTTACGGTAAGGATACCTGCCACTTTCAGGATCACATCTTTGGGGGCTGTCCAGCCATTCAGTTTACCGGTCAGTTTTACACCGATCAGTTTGGGCCATTTCAGTTCCCATGGCAGACCTGCCATTACATCACAGGCATCGGCACCACCTACACCAATGGCGATCATACCCAGACCACCGGCATTAACCGTATGAGAATCGGTTCCGATCATCATACCACCGGGGAATGCATAGTTTTCCAATACTACCTGGTGAATGATACCAGCGCCGGGTTTCCAGAAGCCGATACCGTATTTGTTGGATACGGAGGCCAGGAAATCATATACTTCTTTACTTTCTGTATTGGCCACCTGCAGATCCTGTTTGGCTTCTACTTTAGCGGTGATCAGGTGATCGCAGTGTACGGTAGAGGGAACGGCCACTTTGGGACGTCCTGCCTGCATAAACTGCAGCAGTGCCATCTGTGCCGTGGCATCCTGCATGGCAACGCGGTCCGGTGCAAAATCTACATAACTTTTTCCCCTTTCAAAACCTGCTACTTGCTGGTCGGCATGCAGGTGGGCAAACAATATTTTCTCGCTCAGTGTTAACGGCCGTCCCAGTGCTTTACGGGCTGCATCTACCTTGGCAGGCATTTCGGCGTACACTTTTTTGATCATTTCAATGTCAAAAGCCATATGTCTAAATTTAAAATTTGTGTCTGTTCAGGAGGCTGAACGCTGAATGCTGAACGCTTAACGCCAATAGGGAATGAGAAACCTGCGTCAAGCGTTACGCGATCGGCGTTAAGCTTTTAAGTCGCGAATTTACGAAAAAACGGGTGGGGGTTAACACAGTTTTAAACTTTTATTAGTCTTATTTGTCTAATTTGCGAACAGTATTTACCATCCCCCGGTAAATCAAACCCGTGTTATGCAAAAGATCAGAGAATTTCTTGAATTAAGCGCTTTTGGCGTTTGCTCTAAAATTGGTGAAAAACTGGGGATCGCTTCGGCCAAAATCCGTTTGTGGTTCATTTACATCAGTTTTCTCACCATGGGATCCCCATTGGTGATCTATATGATCCTTGCTTTCTGGATCAATATCAAGAATTATATCCTGGCGGGGAGAAGAAATCCGATCAGGAACTGGTAGGATATTCAATGATGGAATGATAGATTGAGTGAATGAGTGAATGTGCAACGCTCAGTATCATTTTGTGGCTTTCCGCAATTTTATCAGTTTTTCCAGAAGGGGTTCCAGCAAGTCAAGACGGAGCATATTGGCACCATCACTTTTGGCTACGGCAGGGTTGGGATGTGTTTCTATGAAGAGACCGTCTGCACCTGTGGCAATGGCTGCTTTGGCAATGGTTTCGATCATCTGCGGATTACCCCCAGTAACGCCGGATGTTTGATTGGGTTGCTGCAGCGAGTGGGTGCAATCCATGATCACTGGCACTTTGTTTTCCTGCATCAGGGGAATATTCCGGTAATCTACAACGAGGTCCTGGTAACCGAAGGTATTTCCTCTTTCTGTGAGCATTACTTTTTCATTACCCGCCAGTTTGATCTTGTCTACTGCAAATTTCATTGAGGGACCACTCAGAAACTGTCCCTTTTTCACATTCACGATCTTTCCTGTTTCCGCGGCTGCAACCAGCAGGTCTGTTTGCCGGCATAAAAAAGCCGGGATCTGTAAAATGTCAATGAAAGGTGCCGCCATAGCCGCTTCTTCATGGGCATGTATATCTGAAGTAGTGGGCAGGCCATAGGTAGTGCCCACTTTTTTGATCAGCGAAAGTCCATTATCGTCGCCGATACCGGTAAAAGAACCCGCACTGGTGCGGTTGGCTTTGCGGTAACTGGCTTTGAACACATAAGGAATCTCAAGCCGTTGACAGATAGCGGATACTTTATCTGCGATCTCCATCACCAGTTCCTCACTTTCTACTACACAGGGGCCCGCAATCAGGAAAAAATGATCCGGGTGATAGGATTGGTTTTTGAACAAGTCTGTGAGGTAAGAAGCTTGCATATAGCTGTATTGAATGAAATGCGAATGTAAGTATTTCCTGCTGATGAATGTGAACGGCGGGGCTGCTGCAAAACTATCTGTTCCGACTTCCGATATTCCTTACCGGAGATGCGGTATTGCTACCTCTTTTTTAGTTTCTTTGCCTTGATCAAAAAGATTGCCATGTCTATTGTTAAAGATAAGATCCTCGTGATTGGTGCTTCCGGCCAGATCGGGGTGGAATTAACGCTTGCTCTCCGGAAAAAATACGGAAATAATAATGTGGTGGCTTCCGACCTCCGCGAAGAAAACCCGCTACTGAAAGGAACCGGCCCCTATGTGAGCCTGGATGTGATGAACAAGGAAATGCTGCATGTGCAGGTGATCCGCCAGAATATTACCCAAATCTATCTCCTGGCTGCGATTTTATCCGCCACGGGCGAAAAAAATCCCAATCTTGCCTGGCACCTGAATATGCAGGGCTTGCTGAATGTACTCGATATTGCCCGCGAAGAGAACCTGCATAAAGTGTATTGGCCCAGCAGTATCGCTGTATTTGGTCCTACTTCTCCCAAGCAGAACTGTCCACAGCAAACAGTGATCGAACCCATTACGGTATATGGTATCAGTAAATATGCAGGTGAGTTCTGGTGTAATTATTATCATCAGCGGTATGGGGTTGATGTGCGCAGCATCCGTTATCCCGGACTGATCAGTTATAAATCTGAACCCGGTGGTGGTACCACCGATTATGCCGTAGAAATTTATGGAGAAGCGCTGGAACGTAAAAAGTTCAAATGCTTTTTACAGGAAGATACATATCTGCCCATGATGTATATGCCTGATGCCATCCGCGCCACACTGGAATTAATGGATGCTCCGGCTGATCAAATCAAGATCCGTACCTCTTACAATATTTCCGGCATGAGTTTCTCACCAAAAGAGATCGGTGCCGAAATACAAAAACATATTCCTGATTTTGTAATGAGTTATGCCCCCGATTACCGGCAGGCTATTGCCAACAGCTGGCCGCAGAGTATTGATGACAGCGTGGCGCATCGGGATTGGGGGTGGAAAGCAGAATATGATCTGGGGAAGATGACGGTGGATATGCTGGAGAATCTGAAGAAATAATTAATTATTAAAAATTAGCAATTAGAAATTAAAATAGGGAAGTGAAATAAGAAAAGTTTTTCGAATAAAAAGGGGGGCTGTTATTTTGGTGATCCAAAAATAACAGCCCCCCTTTAATTTTTAATTGCTAATTGTTAATTAAAATCTCACCCCGATCCCGATGTTGGAGCGGATACCGAACCAGGGGCCGTCGGCTCTGATCAAGGCACCGGCATTGTTGGCGCTACCGGTAATTTTATAAGGACCGGAATTGTTTTTGATGTCGTTGATACTGGTGTTCAGTGCGTTTACTTCATCGTTGGATAAAGCGGAAGCAAAGTTGAGATCACCCGAACCTTTTCCATAATGTCCGCCAATAAGCTGGAGGTCAAGTACGATTTTAGTGGCAATCTGGAACTGCCATCCCAGCAACAAACCCGGACTGGTAGAGTTGATTTTTCCTGAGAAGTTGGCTTCTTTGGAAAAGGTTTGTCCGGCAGTAGGGGCAGTGGTGGATGTATAGGTATATTTTACGGGTGCAGAGATGTCAAAATTGGCAAAGCGCAGGTAAGGAGCCAAATAGAAACCTTTCATACGTCCCAGCCCTATATATACCCGGCCTTCCAGCGTCCAGGCGGTACCGCCGATCTGGAAATTACCGAAGTTGATATTTTTGCTGTCGATAACGTCAGCCAGTTTATCCTGGAAAGGCAGGGTACCTTTAGCCATGGTTCGGTAACTGAGTGACGCAGAGAAATGTTTGGTCAGACTGCGCTCATAGGTAAAGTGATAATTTCGCATGGCTACAGAGCCAATGTTCCAGCGCAGGATGTTTTTCCCGCCGATCAGGCTTTGGGCTCCTGCGAACATCGGTAAACAGAGAAGCAGTACAATAATTTTTTTCATGTTGTAGGTTTTGGTTAGTGGTTTATTTTGCGAGTAGATCGGATATGGTTTTGTTCTCGAGAATGATGAGGGTATTATCGCGCACCTGTTTCATCACTTTATTCAGGCCGCATTTTTTTTCATCACAGTCTTTGCATTTCTGGTAAAAATTAAGACTGACACAGGGTAATAAAGCGATCGGACCCTCGATCAGGCGCATTACCTGGGCGAGAGAGATTTCGGCGGGATCAGTTTTAAAAAAATAGCCGCCACCTTTTCCTTTTTTGCTGTCCAGCATCCCGGCTTTCTTCAGTTCAAGGAGGATATTCTCCAGAAATTTAAGGGGGATCTTCTTCTTTTTGGCAATTTCAGCAATCAATACAGGACCGTCTTTTTTACGTTCGGCCATGTAGGTCAGTGCTTTTAGTGCGTATTGTGTTTTCTTCGACAGCATGGTGTTAAATTAGCAAAAAAACGGATTCGGAATAAGGCCCATGGGGGCTGGATAGATTGGATTCGTTGTTCGGGAGGTTGTTCTGACTGCAATAACTTCCCGGGGTATCATAAACAGTGGGGGCATTGTTTACAGACCCAGTACATCTTTCATGCCAAATATACCTTTTTTATTCATAGCAAATTCGGCTGCCAGTAAGGCTCCGCCGGCAAATCCGGTTCTGTTGTGCGCGGTATGGATGATCTCAATATCATCCACAGAAGAAGCATATTTGATCTTATGTGTACCCGGTGCCGGATCAATCCTTTCTGAAATAATTTCGAGCTCTTCCGGTTTTTGCGCCGGGTGATTTACCCAGATTTTTTTGGAAGGAATATTAGCGAGCACCTGTTCTGCTAAGGTAATGGCAGTGCCGCTTGGTGCATCTTTTTTCTGCGTATGGTGAATCTCTTCCATTACCACATTGTATTCCGGATAACCACTCATCAGTTTGGCGAGGCGGGTATTGAGTTCAAAGAAAAGATTCACGCCAATGCTGTAATTGCTGGCATAAATAAGTGTGCCGTTTTGTTTTTCGCAAAAACTTTTTGCTTCATTCCAATGCTCGAGCCAGCCGGTGGAACCGCATACCAGCGGGATCCCGATCTCGAGGCATTTCATCACGTTCGCAAAAGCACTGTGCGGGCCGGTGAACTCAATGGCCACATCTGCTTTGGCCATATTCTCTTTGTTCAGGTCGGTTGCATTGTTGATATCAATGGTTATTACCACTTCATGTCCTTTTTCCAGGGCAATACTTTCAATGGCTTTCCCCATTTTTCCGTAGCCGATCAGTGCAATCCTCATAACTCAGATTTATGAATTTGTATGGTGGATATGGCACTACGTGCATTATCCATTCTGCAAAGGAAACACATAGCAGGTAGAATTCAAGTTTCTGCAGGAAATTTCTTGGTCGATAGTAAAGGATTTACCGTACTGTTACCGGTTTCCGTGTGGGTGGTTTCAGATTCAGGGTAAGGCCCAGTCCGGGTGTACGGGTCATGGGATTGAAAACGGGTGTGAGTTCCATGGTGAGATCATTGCTTACATCAAATTGTTTCAGATGCGCAAAAACGGTAGCATCGGCCACCTGTAAACCCCAGGCCAGTAAAAACCAGAGGATCGAATAATCCCGGTCCCGGCGGAAAGCGTTTCGGTAACTCTGCAAAGAAGTAATGCTGAGGTTTTTTAATTGCGGATCAATAAAAGGCAGATCGGTTGAGTCTTTATTGGGCCCAGCTGCTTTAAACAAAGCCTCGTAGGCGAATTTTGTTTTTTTATAAAGATTGTTATTGTAGAAATACAGACCGGTAGGGATAGCGAGCACGCCATATACCAGCGGGATCTTCCAGTATTCCCTGTTGTATGCCTGTCCCCAGCCGGGTATCAGTGCAGACCGGCGTGTGGCAATTCGGGGATTGTGTTTTTTGAGGGTATCTTTTTTTACTGCTACCGGTGGTTTCGGGGTACTGTCTGCAGGGTTGGTACTGAAGGCATTGCTGTTGGCCAACGCCTTTTTATCATCCTGTGCCTGTGCTTCACAGAAAACCAGTACACCCATCAGTAACAATATGAAGCACAGATATGATCTCATCAGTGGTTAACTCACAGAAACATTCATGGCATCCAGTAATTTATTCAGTTCTTCCAGTGAATAATACTCGATGGTAATGCTTCCGTACCCTTTTTTATTATGAACCATTTTTACCTTAGTGGCAAAATGAGAGGCTAAATTATCTTCAATTTTTTTGTAGGCTGCCGGCAATTCAGACTTTACGGAACTTTTAACAGCACCGGATTTCTCAGCTTTGTACATGTTGCGCACCAGCTCTTCTGTCTGTCGTACGCTCAGTCCCTTATCCTTGATCTCCTTATAAACGAATAACTGTTTATCGATGGTATCAATATTCACCAATGCCCTTGCATGGCCCATGCTTAATGATCCGTTTCTCACCGCCAACTGAATATCTGGTGGTAGTTTCAGCAAACGCAGGTAGTTGGTAACGGTACTTCTTTCCTTACCCATTCTTTCGGCTACCTGCTCCTGTGTGTAGTCCAGTTCCTCCATCATACGTTTGTAGCTGAGGGCTATTTCTACCGCATTCAGGTCTTCGCGCTGTAAGTTTTCGAGCAAGGCCAGCTCGAGTAACTGCTGGTCGTTGGCCTGACGTACATAGGCAGGCACATCTTTCAGTCCTGCAATTTTAGAAGCCCTGAAGCGACGTTCACCCGCAATCAGCTGGTATTTACCATTGGGTAATTTGGA
>CALRQQ020000102.1:0-9235 GCA_943370345.1 Chitinophaga pinensis | reverse complement strand
AAGGGTATCAACCGGGTAGTGATATAGCACCTTCTACCCATCACCGGATGCATCATAATTATTTTGGCTACCGGACATTTTCAAGTAATGGGGGAGAGCAAATGAGAATCGGAACAAGTACTTCCTCATTCAGCCATGGCTTTAACATTATTGAATACAATTACTTTGAGGAGGAGCGGATTGAAGCTGAAATAATCAGCAATAAAAGCTGGAATAATATTTACCGGTTTAATACATTCTATGGGAATGACGGCGGCCTGGTAATACGTCATGGGCAGCAGTGTTTTGTTTATGGCAATTATATGAATGGGCAGTCAGGAAGAATGGAGAGTGCAGGGCTGCGTGTCATCAATCCTGACAATACATTTTTTAATAATTATCTGGAAAACCTGGAAGGCGGTGAAAAAGGATTGAAATCCCCGGTTTCTGTTATGTCCGGACTGGAAGGTTCGGCACTAAATGAATATTATCCGGCGGATAATGCCATTGTAGCCTATAATACAATTGTAAATTCTATTGGTCCTGCTATAAAAATTGGTGTAGGGAATGCCAGTAAAGGAAAACCTTTTACAGCTCCAAAGAATGTGGTTTTGGTTGGGAACCGGATCATACAGGCTGTTGGAAAAAATACTGAACCAGTTGTTATTGAAAATCTGGCATCGGTTTTTACATTAAGGGATAATTTATATACAAATGGCCATTCAGTACTGGAGGGGGTTAAACAGGTTGAACTTAAGGATGTCTACACATCATCAGGTTACATGTATGTGAATAACGTGGTTGATAATGAGGTGATCGATTCCATTAATAAACGATTGGCTGTTCATCATATAAAACTCACGGCCGATGAGATCACCCGTTTTAATCCCCGGTGGAGACTTACGAAAAGTGAAGTGGGGGTAAGCTGGATAAAGGAATAGGGGTTGTAATAAAAACACGGTAACCAATTGATAATGAGATTAAATATGAGAATGGTCAAAAATTATTTAACTGTTTTATTAGGGTTAGCCTTTTTTACAGCAACAGCGCAGAATGGCAGATCAAAACCTAATATCATTTTTATTTTGGCCGACGATCTGGGTATTGGTGATGTAAGTGCTTATGGAGCAGATAAAAGCCATACACCTTTTATTGATAAGCTCGCAAAAGAAGGCATCCTCTTCAGGCATTCCTACACAGCACCTTTGTGCGGTCCGTCAAGAGCTATGATCCTGACCGGACGGTATGCATTCAGAACCGGGGGCGTAAACCAGGATATGGTAGGTCGGATCCAGCCAGGGAATGAGGTACTTACCCCAACTGTTTTAAAAACTGCCGGCTATACTACCTCCATGATCGGCAAATGGAGTCAGTTTTCGTTAACGCCTAAGGATTTTGGTTTTGATGATTATCTGACATTCCGGGGAAGTGGTGTGTACTGGAACAAGGAAAATAAGAAGACGGCTACCTATTTTATAAACGGGTCAGAGGAGCCATTGGAAGATGCCGTTTATATGCCCGACCTTATGCATGATCATTTGGTGAAGTTTTTGGAGAAGGGGAAAAACAAACCATTTTTCATTCATTATTCAATGGTGCATGTACATGCTGAGATCCAGCCTACCCCGGATAGTAAAGCGGGTAGTGACCTATATGAAGATAATATTGCCTATATGGATAAGCTGGTTGGCAAATTAGTAAAGACCCTTGATAGTTTGCATTTGCGGGAGAATACACTCATCATCTTTATGGGAGATAATGGGACTGCAAGTAAATATGCGGAAAGAAGTACCATTAATGGGAAACAACTTTCCGGTAAAAAAGGATCAATGCTGGAATGTGGCAGCCTGGTACCGACGATTGCTAACTGGCCTGGTGTGATAAAGGGCGGGAAAGTTTCTGACGTATTAATTGATGCCAGTGATATGCTGCCCACTTTTGCGGAATTAGCGGATGCCAGACTACCGAATAAGGTTATTGACGGGCAAAGTTTTTT
This sequence comes from Chitinophaga pinensis, assembly GCA_943370345.1. Lineage (GTDB taxonomy): Bacteria > Bacteroidota > Bacteroidia > Chitinophagales > Chitinophagaceae > JJ008. Next base: position 7,260 of record CALRQQ020000102.1, on the reverse strand, counting down.
ATCACTGTTATTGGGAAAAGAAGGCAAACAACGGGAATGGATATTTACGGAACTGGGAAACAAATGGTATGTACGAGATGAAAAGTGGAAGTTAACGAGAGAAAATGAGTTGTTCGATATGAGTAATGCGCCATTTGAAGAAAAGCTGATGGTGAACTATAGTGACAATTCCGATGCTGGAGCTGCTTATAAGCGACTTAAGGCTGTATTGGAAAAGCTGAACCCGGCTGGCGGAATATTGGATGATGCGGATGGCAGTGGCAGGCATGGCAGTAATGTAGAGAAGCAAACGAAGATGAAGGAAGAGAAAATGAAAAAAGATGATGAATGATCTGCTGTTCAGCAGGCACAGGGAAGGTTATTTTTTGTAAGTAATGATTGGAATCATAAATATACAAACGGTATGAAAATCACGGTCTTATTTTCATGGATATTAATCATGTCACTGTGGGTGAATGCGCAAAAAGCCGGTTTATCTAAATCGGATATGGTCAAGCTTGATTTTAAAGCGTTGGCCGCCAGTAAAGAAAAAGTATTGTCAAAGGATCCTTCAGTTATGCCCGCTCTGCAGCAATTGATAAAAGACGCTGATTTGTTGTTGTCGTACAAACCGGTAAGTGTGATGGATAAAAAGGATCTGCCCCCCAGCGGAGATAAACATGATTATATGAGTATTGGCCCTTACTGGTGGCCTGATCCTTCCAAACCAGGGGGATCACCTTATATAAGAAAGGATGGAGAGGTAAACCCTGAAGTCAGGAACTTTCCTGATAAAGAAAACCTGCCTAAGCTTTGTGAGAATATTTATTATCTGTCACTGGCTTATTATTTTACCGGAAATGAAGCTTATGCTAAGCACGCAGGTAAATTAATACGGGTATGGTTCCTGGATTCAGCCACTGCCATGAACCCCCATTTGAATTACGGTCAGGCGATCAAAGGAGTAACGGATGGAAGGGCAGAGGGTATTATTGAAGCAAGGCATTTTATTTTTTTGCTGGATGCGGTGGAGTTATTAAAGAATTCAGAGAATTTTAATGAAAAGAAGCAAAAAAAACTTAAAAAATGGATGAATGATTTCCTGATCTGGATGGAAACGAGCAAAATAGGTATTGACGAAAGAGATGCTGGTAACAATCACGGGGTTTGGTATGATGCTACGGGTCTTGCATTGGCCAATTTTACCGGGAATGCTGAACTGGCAGATAAAATAATAAAACGGGCAGTTGCAAGATTGGATAACCAGATGGATGATAAAGGCTATTTTCCGCTCGAACTGGAACGAACAACCTCCCTGCATTATACAGCTTTTATTCTGGATGCTTTTACCATTATTGCCCAATTATCAGAAAGTACCGGTACCAATTTCTGGACCATACGGACAAAAACAAATAAATCACTTGAAAAAGGGTACGAAACACTGTTTCCTTATTTGTCCGGTACAAAAGTCTGGGAGTGGAAACAAATAAAACCTTTTACAAGATCGAATGCATACCAATTACTTTGGAAAGCGTCATCAAAATACAATTGTACCTCATGTAAGCTAAGTATTCAAAAGAATGAACCTGAGTTTGAAAAAATGCTAATCAACCTTTTGTAAGTAAGCCGAATGGAGTCAGTATTCCGGTGTGGTGCCTGGCAGTTGATATATTCTTTATTTATACAGGATAGTGGCTATAATGTCTGAAATGTAAAATGCTTTAGATCGAACGAGAGTTTTCAGTAAAGCACCGGATATAAAAGGCGATGGGGACAGTATATGCTTTATTTCAATCAGATAGTTTATTACTGCCAGGTGCAATTGTACGTTTGCCCTAGTAAGATGTAAAAGGTGCAGGGTTATGTACACTCGTTTTCAGGACAGTTCAAATACTTTTAATTTTTGATCATTATATATCATACTAATGAAAATTAATGGCCTCCGTTGGTGGATCATCGCCTTAATCGGTTTAGCAACCGTGATCAATTATATTGACCGGAGTGCTATCAATATCATGTGGCCGTATATCTACAAAGAGTTTGGCATTGCCGATGCTGACAATAAAAATGCACTTGCTTTACTCACCACTTTTTTTATGATTGCTTATGCAATCGGTCAAACGGTTACAGGGAAGATGATGGATACTATTGGTACCCGGCTGGGAATGGCGTATTCTATTGCAGCGTGGAGCGTTTCAATTGCTTTGCATGCATTGGCTAAGGGGCTGTTTTCTTTCAGTATTTTCCGCTTTTTCCTCGGGATGAGTGAAGCGGGCAACTGGCCAGGGGCTACAAAAAGTAATGCCGAATGGTTTCCGGTAAAAGAACGCGCCATCGCACAGGGACTCTTTGGAGCAGGCGCTTCCCTGGGTTCGGTGGTTAGTGCACCCGTAATTGCAGGTTTATACCTGCTCATAGGATGGAAAGGCACTTTCGTTTGTATTGCATTGCTGGGTTTACTATGGCTGATCCCATGGCTTATTATAAATAAAGCTACGCCAGATAAACACCCATGGATTACAGCGAAAGAGCAGGATTTTATTCTTGATGATTCTGTTGGTTTGGAGAGCAGACCGTCGGAGATAAAAGTATATACATGGAAGGAATTGCTGAAGTTTAAGACCACATGGAGTATTATTTCATCCCGGTTTTTTATAGATCCGGTTTGGTGGCTCTTTGTTACATGGTTGCCCACTTTTTTAAAGGAACATTTTGCCTTTGATATTAAACAGATCGGTGCATTTGCATGGTTCCCCTATTTACTGGCGGCAATGGGAAGTATCATTGGTGGTTATTATTCATCCCGGCAAATTAAAAATGGCATTGCGCCGGTAGTGGCAAGGAAAAATGCAATTACAATAGGTTGTATAGTGATGCTGACCTCATTGGTGGCCATTGTATTCAAACTGAACGACCTGAAAGATGAACCGGCCATTACTATTGGTTTGATCAGTATCACCCTGTTTGGTTTTCAATTTCTCATTGGGAATATCCAGACATTGCCATCCGACTTCTTTAACGGGAAAAATGTTGGTACAGTGGCAGGTATGGGAGGTACGGCAGCTGTATTGGGGGTACTGATCACAACATGGTTGGTGCCAGTATTAACCAAAACGAATTACGTTTCTTTTTTTATACTGGCTGCTGTACTGGTTCCACTTTCATGGCTTTCCTTAAAAGTATTTGGTAAAAAATAAATGAACCCTATGTTCAATAACCGTGTTTTTGTTTCATCTGTCAGCCTTTTCCTGTTCATAATGATGGTCTCAACATTGCATTTTTCTTGTTCAGGCAGGTATTCCCGTTCTTTAAAAGGGAGTGATTTATTTGGCTATTTTGATGAACAGGCCAGAAAAACCCAACGTGAAACTATGACCACCAACTCATTTCCTGTGGTTATCAATCAGGGAAGTGAACAATGGTCAACGAACGATATCAGTAACTGGAGAAGTGGATTCTGGCCAGGTATCGAGTGGTATTTATATGAAAGTACGAAAGATGATTTTTGGAAAAGAGAAGCCGAAAAATCTACTGGTATCCTGGAAAAACTGCTGGATAAGCCCGTGGCCACACATGATCTTGGATTTCAGTTCTATTGCAGTTTTGGGAATGGCTACCGTTTAAGTGGTGATCCTTATTATAAGCGTGTTTTATTGCGGGCGGCCGATTCATTGGCAAAACTATACAACCCGGTTGTAGGTACTATATTATCATGGCCCGGACGATATAATGCGTCAGGTACATCGCACAATACGATCATAGATAATATGATGAACCTCGAATTGTTATTTTGGGCATCTAAAAACGGGGGCGATAAAAAGTTGTATGATATTGCGGCTACACATGCTGCGGTTACAATGAAAAATCATTTCAGACCGGACTATAGTGTGTATCATGTGGTCCTATATGATGTAAGAACCGGTGAAAAAATCAAGGGGTTTACCCACCAGGGGTATGCCGACAACAGCACATGGGCGAGAGGCCAGGCGTGGGCTATTTATGGTTATACCATGGTTTACAGGGAAACCGGAAACAAAGAATTTTTACAAACTGCTGTAAGGGCTGCAGATGTATACCTCAGGAGATTGCCACATGATCATATCCCATTCTGGGATTTTGACGATCCTGCCATTCCTGAAGCACCCCGTGATGCCTCAGCGGCTTCCATTGTTGCTTCGGCGTTGCTCGAACTTTCTTCTCTTGTGGAGGAGAATACGTTAAGAATAAAATATACAAAGGCGGCAACAGATATGCTGAGGGAACTGTCAACTGAAAAGTACCTTAGTAAGGGGATTAATCATGCATTTTTACTCCATTCCACCGGTAATAAACCCTCTGGTAAGGATGTGGATGTGCCCATCATTTACGCGGATTATTATTTCCTGGAAGCGCTGTTGCGATTACAAAAAAGAAATTAGGACGGTCGATATACTATATCATAACCGGAAAAAGTATAAGACCCTCATACGTATGCGTTGCGGATACAGGCGTTGATGAGATCAGATGATACGGAACCCTTTTTTAGAAAGTTTCTCGTACTTGTTTTTTTCGAATACATACAGGTAGGCGCCTTTACGAGAGGACTCTTTTTCCTTTTCCTCCAGTTTTTTCAGGATACCCAGTTCAAGTATACGTCGGGTGAAATTGCGCTTATCCATCTTTTTTTCATAGATGGCTTCGTAGAGGCCCTGTAACTGCTGTAAAGTGAATTTGCGGGGCAGCAGGGTAAAGCCTGCCGGATGGGTGGATACTTTTTCTTTTAATCGTTCCTTGGCCTGCCGGATCATCTCCCCGTGATCAAAAATGAGCGCGGGAAGATGATCCAGTTCAAACCATTTGGAATGATGTTCTTTCATTAACGTTTCACTATAGTCGTTGATCTTGATCAGGGCAAAAAAAGCAATGGAGACCACGCGTCCGCCGGGATCGCGATGTACATTCCCGAAACAACCCAGCTCTTCCATATATACATCGGTCAGACCGGTGAGGAGATTGAGTACCCGGGTGGCGGCATCTTTTACACTTTCCGATTTTTTTACAAAACCGCCCATGAGTGACCACTTACCAAGGCCGGGTTCCAGACTCCGTTTGACCAGCAGGGCCTTGAGCCGGCTGCCATCAAAACCGAAAATGATACAGTCCACCGCCAGTAGTAAATGATCCTCCTTTTTATACAGGTCCATTGCCATGATTCTGATCGTATTCGTTTACCAGAATTTAATATATAAGGCCGCGAGGATCATCAGGGTCGTAACGATCATGATCAGGATTCCCGGTTTTACCTTGAACATTTCACTGTCCAGTTCAAAAGCCTTCGGATTAACTTTTGGCCCGCCCAGACTGATACCGATCATCACCACCATAGTGAAGAAGAAGGCCCAGCCCATATTGATCAGGAACGGAATTTCATAAATGCCTTCCTTGTTCTTGAAGGCCGTATACAGAATGGTCTCATGGCCGAGCAGCGGTACAGCAAAGCTGTTGAAGAAGATCGCCAGCAGGAAACCGGTCAGCAGACCCGCCACCGCAGCGGTTCCCGTAGTGCGTTTCCAGAACATACCGAGGAGGAACATCGCAAATACCCCGGGACTGATGAAACCGGTATATTTCTGGATAAACGTGAATCCGCCTTCACCGCTGATGCCCAGCATGTCTTTCCATTCAAATACCACGGCGATCACGATGGATACCAGTGCGGCCATACGACCCACCCACACCATGTTCTTCTCTTTATTTTCATTGCTTTCGCCTTTATCCTTTTTGAAATACTTCATATAGATATCCAGCGTGAAAATGGTACCGATACTGTTCAGTTTGCCCGCCAGTGAAGCCACGATCGCAGCAGTCAGCGCTGCAATTGATAAGCCCTTTAAGCCGGAAGGTAAAAAGCTAAGGATCGCAGAATAGGCCTGATCCTGATTGACCACTCCTTTGGCATCCAGCATCTCCTGGGTCAGCCCGCCATTTTCATGTAATACATACGCGGCGATACCGGGCAGCATGACAATGATCGGCATGAGGAGTTTAAGGAAACCGGCAAAGAGGATCCCTTTACGGGCTGTCTGCAGATCTGCACCCAAGGCACGCTGGGTGATATACTGGTTACAACCCCAGTAATTCAGGTTCACGATCCACTGACCGGCAAAATACATGGCGATACCGGGGAGGATGAGGTATTTGTTGATGTCAAGCTGGGAAGAGTCCGCTGTGGGTTTGTGCAGGATCATATGGAAATGTTCCGGGGCTTTTTGCATAAGTGCTTTGAAGCCTGCGATCGCATCGGTACCCATTCCGAATTTTTCACTCACGATGGTCAGGGCGAAATAGATCGTGGCAAAACCGCCAATGATCAGTACGGCCACCTGGATCACATCGGTATAACCGATCACTTTCATACCTCCGAGGGTAATGATCAGTGAAAAAACGGCCAGTCCGATCATCACAATATGCAGGTATTCCGGTCCGATCAGACCACTGATCGCAATGGCACCCAGATAGAGGATGGAAGTCAGGTTGACAAATACATACAATAAGAGCCAGAAGATCGCCATGATCAGTGATACCGTTTCATTGTACCGCCGTTTCAGGAACTGGGGCATGGTGTAGATCTTGTTCTTCAGATAGACCGGCATGAACCAGACCGCAATGATGATCAGGGCCAGGGCCGCGATCCACTCATAAGCGGCTACCGCGATACCAACAAAATAACCGTTACCACTCATGCCTATAAATTGTTCGGCAGAGATATTGGAAGCGATCAGCGAGGCACCAATGGCCCACCAGGTCAGCGATCCTTCCGCGAGGAAGTAGTCGTGGGAGGCAGTTACCGAGGCTTTCTTTTTCTTGCTGTATACCCAGTAGCCATAGCCGGCTACCAGGATAAAATAAATGACGAAAATGAGAATATCAAAATTTGAAATACCGCTCATGTCAGTTGATTTTTGGTTGTTTATTTAAATGAGGCGTCGTTCCAGCGCAATTCGTTCTTGAATTGATAAAGATTCGTGTTTTTGCCGATAAGGACAAATTCAATTCCGGCCATTTCAGCGAAGTCCTGCAGCCCTTCGGCACTCAGGTTCTGGCTGTAACAGGTATGGTGAGCACCACCGGCCAGGATCCAGGCACTGCAGCCTGTGACCATATCCGGCATCGGTTTCCAGAGTACCCTTGCAACGGGTAATTTGGGCAGGGCTTTTACCGGTTTTACGGCTTCCACTTCATTCACGAGTAAACGGAAACGGTTACCCATATCCACAATCGAGGCATTCAGTGCAGGTCCTG
>CALRQQ020000101.1:0-9253 GCA_943370345.1 Chitinophaga pinensis | reverse complement strand
GGATCCAGGTGGAACACTGCGTAACAGAAGAAGTGATCAACTTCGACCTGATCAAGGAACAGATTCTGATCGCGGCCGGTCATCGTATTTCCGGAAAAGATTATATCCCGCAGATGCACTCTATCGAATGCCGGATCAATGCGGAGGATCCATATAACGATTTCCGTCCTTCACCTGGTAAGATCACGGTGTTGCACCAGCCTGGTGGACACGGGGTTCGGGTCGATAGTCATGCTTATGCCGGCTATGTGATCCCTCCGTATTATGATTCCATGATCGGCAAGCTGATCACTGTTGCACAAACAAGACAGGAAGCCATCCAGACCATGTACCGTGCCTTAAGCGAGTATGTGATCGAAGGGGTGAAGACCACCATTCCGTTCCATCTGCAGCTGATGCAGGATGAGCGTTTCCGGAGCGGGGATTTCAATACGAAGTTCCTGGAAGGGTTTACCCTGAGGTGAGTTGATAATTTTATAGGTTGAAAGGTTGACAAGTGGTTTTCTGAAAAGCCTGAACTTGTCAACCTTTCAGCTTTTTTAACCTGACAATTTACCATCAGTCCCACCATAAAAAAATACTCTCCGTACTCCTGAGTTCTTCCGCTAAGGCTTCTACTGTTTCGGTGCCCTGGTCCACCACATCCGGACAGAACTGATAGATCTCGTCAGCGAGTTTTTTAAAATCAATAGTATTATTTGTAATTGCCGCTTCGCAGAAGTCAAAGCCGATCCCGGTGACCTGGATGCCAAATGCCACATCCCATTTTTTCAGTTGTTCAATGATGTCATTTGTCAGCAGATCATAATTGGCGCCATTCGTTTCGGCCAGATGCATGATCGCATAGGGGTCGGTTATGCCATTCAGGATGCCGATCTGCAAACCGTTACCAGGGATATCGGAAATATAAATGAATTGTCCTTTGCTGATGAATTCTTCACGGTATTGACGGATGATAGCCCGTGCTTCCTCTTCCGGACAGGAGCTGCATATACCGCTGGGTTTGTTGGTTTCCGTATCGTAATCTTCGAATACCAGTTTTTCCAATGGCCGTCTGGTCTTTTGTTTCAGAAAAAGTCCGGTATCCGGGTGCAGACCGGCTTTATTGCAGTAACCGATCTCAATGGAGGTCAATGCACCAGGTTCAGCTGCTTCAGCAAGGGATGGCCGTTCTTCCGGAACTTCTTTTTTCGGAACAGCTGCTTTTTTCAGCAGTGAAAAAGCTTGTTTGAAGAAACTGTTGCGGTTCATATCTTGTCAGTATTATCACCAAAAGGCATCACTCTCTCACTCTCGTGTCAATCACGATCTTCTTCCGGTTGAGGTATTTTCCGAACGTGAGACCGAATACTTTGTGCTTGATGGACGGACCATAATCGCGGTTGCTGAGGTTGGCCGGGCTGTGTGTGAATTGAAAGTAGACGATAAAACCCCCATCTTTTTCATAGCCAAGCTGACTGATCAGGTTGGCAGAATAACGGCCGTATTCACCGGGACCGAATTTCATATTCCGGCTTACGGATCCGCCGCTGTTGAGGTTGAATTTTTCTTTGGCAAACAACATGAAGTCAAGTCCAGGGCCGGCTTTAATGAACATATGGGACGGATTGGGGCTCAGATCAAACTGGAGCAGGAAGGCCATTTCGAATGTGTGAAAGCGGGTGCTGTTGTCGATGGCATTGATATCCGGCAGTGAGTTGGGCAGATTGAATTTTACATCGTATCCCTTATAACTATAATATACAGCGGGTGAAAAATAGATAAATCCATCAAAAGGCACTTTCATACCAATGCCGGCATGCATACCGTATTTATATCCTGTTTCCTGTTTCTGGTTACGGATCGAATAATTGGCGGTACTCATTTGCGGGCCGGCAAAAAGAGCCACCTGGTTTTGGGCGGATAGCAGTTGGTTAGTTAGCAAGAGCAGGATCAGAAAAATACGATTCATGTGGTGGTTGTATTCAGTTTCAGTATGTTATCCGGTCATTCAACGGTGGTCAGCAGCTGCTGCAGCAGGAATTAGGTATGCGGGGGCTAAAATAGAGAATTAATCGCGGGATTGCAAGCGTAAATATATTTCTCCATATATAGGAGCTGATTATCCCGCAGATAGATTGGATTTAATCTCAGATAAACGTGTATCTCCACTGTTTGAACCTGTTATTTTCACCGGCATTTCTGATTGATTTCCCATGGTTTTTGAAGTCCTGATTTTGACATTTGTTTTCATAAAACGTATCACCATGCATGAAAATGACATTTCATTTTTGATCAGGAAAGCGATTTTTACGGTGTACAACTCCCTGGGGCCCGGATTATATGAGTCTGTTTATATAACAGCTCTTCGTCAAGAACTTGAGAAGCTGGGATTGACAGTCAGTGTTGAAACGCCGCTGCCATTAATTTATAAAGGCCTCAGATTTGAGGCGGGTTTCCGCATTGATATGGTGGTTAATGGGAAAGTGGTTATAGAGGTCAAGTCTATTAAAAAACTGGCTGAAGTTCATCACAAGCAAAGTATCACCTCTCTGCGTCTCACTGCTATTAAGCTCGGAATACTGGTGAATTTCAATACGAGTAAAATCGCCGATTCTATACATCGTAAAGTAGATCACCTGTAAAACGGTTTATGCGGGAAGAGGTTGCGTTGATCTGCGTCACTGATCTGTGACCATCTTCGGGATAATTGGCTTTCAGTATTTTTTGGCCGGATCTTTCACTTCACCGGATTGATTATACACCTGTGAATTGCCTTTAGGGATCGACAGGTTCTGCCAGTTTTTATTTTTGATGATCTTGGCGAGAAAAATGATCTGTCCGATATGGTATGGGTAATGCGCCAGTTGCCGGTTAATGGCATCGATCACGGTCAGTTCTTCCTGCCGGATGCTTACTGTTTTCTTCAGGTCTTTTTTCTTTAAGGCAGATAAGGTATCGAGGAAACAGGTCCAGCCTTTTTCCCAAAGCTCCACCAATTGTAGTTTAGTGTACTGATGAACGTCAAACTCTTCATCCCGTTTACGCCATTCTTTTTCGCCGTCCTCTGTGAGGAAATTGGTCCACCGGCTCAGCATATTCCCCGACAGGTGCTGAATGATCGTCGCGATGCTGTTCGATTCATCATTGGGCTGATAATGAAAATCCCATTCATTCAACTGTGCAAATGTTTTATCACCCAAATCTTTATAATATTTCAACCGGCGTATTGCGGTTCCGAGATAATCTTTTCCAATACTCATCAGACAGGTTTAGTTGTTTAGTGGAAAAATTGCTTTTTGGGCTGTTGACTCCCGACTCCCGACTAGTTTCTAGTAACCTTCTGCCGCATCATCGCCCCTGTTATCGGCCACTGCTTCAAATTTCCCATTGGGTAATACCCGTATACATTCGGTTCGGCCAATGCCGCTTCTTTCCTTGCCGAATGTATAGCCCATTTTCAGCATGGCTTCTCTTACGGCCGTCGGAAATCCTTTTTCGATCATGACCTCATCCGGCAGCCACTGGTGGTGAAATTTGGGTTTGTAAACCGCATCTTCCGTGCTCATATTGAATTCAAGAATATTCACCAATGTCTGAAACACCTGTGTGGGAATAGTTGTGCCGCCAGGGGTGCCCACAACGATATACGGTTTACCATCTTTCAGCACCAGGGTAGGGGTCATCGAACTCAGCATTCTTTTTCCGGCTTTTATCGCATTGGCTTCTCCGCCCACAGCACCATACATATTGGGTACTCCGGGTTTGACACTGAAATCATCCATTTCATCATTTAGAAAAAAACCGGCACCACCGACTACTGTCCGGCTGCCATAGGAATTGTTGAGGGTTGTGGTGACCGCCACTGCATTTCCTTCCTTATCGATCACGCTCAGGTGTGTGGTCTCTTCGCTTTCGGCCCTGAGTAATTCACCCGGTTTGATCACACTGCTGGGGGTGGCATTGGCCGGATCATAATTCTTCATCCGGTTTTGCAGGTATACGTCATTACTCAGCATTTTCACCGGCACTTTATAAAAATCTGCGTCACCCATATATTCGGCCCGGTCCGCATACGCCCTGCGTTCCACTTCAGTCATGAGTTGTATTGCCTGCACCGAGTGAAAGCCCATCGCAGCAATATTCTTGTCTTCGATCATCTTCATCATCTGGTTCAGCAGGAGACCGCCGCTGCTGGGCATCGGCATCCCCACGATCTGAAAGCCTTTATAATCGAAACTGTGTGGTGTGCGGTATTTCGCCTGGTAATTTTTCAGGTCATCATAGCTGATAATACCATTGCCCCTTTTCATTTCCTCTACGATAAGTGCGGCGGTCCTGCCTTCATAGAAACCGGCCGCTCCTTTTTTCTGGATTCGACGCAGGGTATTGGCCAGGTCTTTTTGAATCAGGGTATCACCGGCTTTCCAGGGAGAAGGTCTTACAAACACCGGCATCACACTATTGTATTTTTTAAGGTCGCTTTGCAGGTTGTTCAGGCTTCGTGCTTCTGATGCCGTAATGATAAATCCTTTTTCGGCCAGTTCGATGGCGGGTTGGATCAGTTTTTCAAAGCGTAGTTTACCGTGTTTATGGGAAGCAAACAATCCGGCAACTGTTCCCGGAACACCGGAGGCTAAATGGCCGGACTGACTTTTTTCGAGATTGGCTTTACCTGCAGCATCCAGGTACATATCCCGGTAGGCTGCACCCGGAGCCATTTCCCGGTAGTCCAGTGCAACAGTCTCACCATTACTGAGTCGGGCCACCATGAAACCTCCACCTCCCAGATTACCGGCATTGGGATAAACAACTGCCAGTGCCAGCTGAGTGGCAATGGCTGCATCCACCGCGTTCCCTCCTGCTTTCAGGATCGATACACCTGCTTTGCTGGCCAGGGGATGAGCGGATACCACGGCCCCGTTTTCCGCTTCCACTTTTTTGCTTATAGTATAATGGTAGGGGTCAAAGGAAATCCCGGTTGTATTTTTCTGCGAAGGTTTACAGGCACTGAAGAATATGATCAAACCGGAAATCAGCAGGATGTACTTCACCATGGAAATTATTTTATGAGTGACTAAAACTACTGAAATCGCGCTATTTGGTGGTAAAAAGCCCTGTACTTTTGTTTAGCCCCGCTTCCTTACTTAACTTGCTGCACTAAAATCCTGGTTATGTCCCGCAAGCTGTTCCTCACATTTTCCCTCTTTATTTCACTGGCCGCAATGGCCCAGTTAAAATCACCGGAGGAGTTCCTCGGGTATAAGATCGGCACCCGTTATACCCCCCATTTTAAAGTGGTGAATTATTTTCAGCATGTGGCAGCCGCAGTACCTTCCATGGTAAAACTGCAGACTTATGGGTATACCAATGAAGGCAGGCCTTTGTTGTTTGTCATCATTGCGGCTCCTGAAAATCTCGCACAGATTGAGCAACTGCGTTTGAATAATATCCGGCTGGCCAACCTCTCAAAAGACCGCATGGCTCCGCAGGAAGAGAATGCCCCGGCTTTTGTATGGCTGAGTTATAATGTACATGGCAATGAAACGTCTTCCTCGGAAGCGTCCATGCTCTCGATTTACGAGTTGGTGAATCCCGCCGTGGTACAAACCAAGCAATGGCTGAAGAATACCGTGGTGCTGATGGACCCTTGTCTGAATCCCGATGGCCGAGACCGTTATGTAAACTGGTTCAATACGGTAGTGGGTAAAAAATTCAACCCGCAACGGGCCGCCCGTGAGCACCGGGAGCCCTGGCCAGGTGGAAGAACCAATCACTATAATTATGACCTCAACCGCGACTGGGCCTGGCAGACACAGGTGGAAAGTCAGCAGCGCATCAGTTTATATAATCAGTGGATGCCGCAGGTGCATGTGGACTTCCATGAGCAGGGGATCAATGAACCTTATTACTTTGCGCCGGCTGCAGAACCGTATCATGAAGTGATCACCAGCTGGCAGCGTGAGTTCCAGGTGGCCATTGGAAAGAACCATGCAAAATATTTTGATCAGCAGGGCTGGCTTTATTTCACCCGTGAAAGGTTTGACCTTTTGTATCCTTCTTACGGGGATACCTATCCCACATATAACGGCAGTATCGGTATGACCTATGAACAGGGTGGTATCGGGGCTGGTCTCGGGGTGATCGTGGAGGAAGGGGATACCCTCACCCTGGTGGACAGGGCCCGGCATCACTTCACTACTTCCATGAGTACGGTGGAAATTGCTTCGCTGAACGCAGGACGCCTGGTAAAGGAGTACCGGAAATTCTTTAATGAGGCTGTATCCAATGGATATGGGGAATACAAAACCTATGTGATCAAATATGAAGCGCGCAATCAGGAACGAGTTGAACAACTGATCCGTCTGCTGGATAAGAACGGGATCCAGTATGCAGCCGGTACCGGTGTAAATGCCAAGGGGTTTAATTATTTCAGTGGTAAGGAAGAATCATTCACCGCCGGTACCAATGATCTGGTCATTCCATCGCTGCAACCCCGTTCAGCGCTGGTGAAAGTGTTATTTGAACCCAGAACAAAATTATCCGACTCTGCCACTTACGATATCACGGCCTGGGCATTACCGTATGCATATGGATTAAATGCTTTTGCCTCAAAGGATAAATTACCAATGGGGGGATCGGTCAGTTTACGGACTGCTGTTACGAACCCGGAGACCACCTATGGTTATGTGATCCCCTGGAACGGGGTGAAGACCGTGAAAACGGTGGGGCATCTTTTACAAAAAGGAATTTTGCTTCGGTATGCGGAACAGCCCTTTGAGGTGAACGGATATAAATTTGACCGGGGTTCAATCATCGTGCTTAGAACATCCAACCAGCAATTTGGTGCAGATCTGTGGAAAGTGGTTCGGGAGTCGGCCAATGCAGATGGGGTGCAACTGTATGCAGTGAACAGTGGATTTGTGGATAAGGGCTTTGATTTTGGGAGTGAAATGGTACACCCGGTTCGGATGCCGAAAGTGGTGCTGGCTACCGGTGAAGGCGTGTCCGGAAATTCAGCAGGGGAGATCTGGCATTTCTTTGAGCAGGAGCTGGACTTTCCGGTTACACTGATCAATGTGAATGACCTTTCCCGTGCAAACTGGAATGATATCGATGTGCTCATCATGCCAGATGGCAATTACCGGTTCCTTAGTAACAAGGATGAGCTGGATGCATTCAAGTCATGGATCAGTAAAGGGGGACGGGTAGTGGCGCTGGAAGGGGCCGTAGGTCAGCTGGCCAAAGCGGATATCGGAATGAAACAAAAGAAAGGGGATGATAGTGATAAAAAAGACAAGTCGGATAGTTATGATGCTTTACAGGAATACCAGGACAGAGAACGTTCATCCCTGTCAGGATATACCCCGGGTTCGATCTGGAAAGTGACCCTTGATCCGACTCACCCGCTGGCTTTCGGTTATCCGGAGTATTACTATACCCTGAAGCAGGACGATGTTATTTATGAATTCCTGAAAGATGGGGGCTGGAATGTGGGCGTGATCAAAAAAGAAAATGCAGTGGCCGGATTTGTCGGTGCCGCCTTGCAACCCAAACTGAAAGATGGAATGTTGTTTGGTTCTGTTTCTGTTGGTAGCGGTACGGTAAATCTGCTGGTGGATAATGTGCTATTCCGGAGTTTCTGGGAAAATGGAAAGCTGATGTTGTGTAATGCGGTGTTTTTGGTGAGATAATAGATAATAGGTAATAGATAATAGATAATAGGGAATAGGGAATACAGGACCGGTTTTGCCTGACCGTTAGGTGGCAAAACCGGTCTTCTGTTTTCAGGCCTTGCCGGATATGGCTGATAATCACCCCGGCATGAAGCGGCACCGGATTTTTTTTGGAATGTTCAACTTTGTTGTAATTTTACTTCTTCAACCAGTTAAAATGAACCCCGACGCTGACCATACGGTCTTCTCTTCCATCGAGTCCGAAATAAGGAACACGATCTACAACACGTCCCCACCCATTCAGTAGGCAATAAAAAAGGCTAAAGAGTTGGTCTTGTAAAGACATATTTGTCTTTCATGGCAACGTATATCCTGTCGAAAACTTGTGTGCATTTTCTGCTACAGGTCACAGGCTGCTTTATGCAATTAAAATATTTTCATTCACGCTAAATCAAACATCAACAATGGACAAACATGAAATCATCAAGTGGAGCCTGCTCATTGGCATCCCCTTATTCTTATTACTTTTTTACAAGTTTATTCTCCGGGTATTCTTCGGGCTGGTCATTGTTCCCGAAGACCGGATCGGTCTTGTGACCAAGAAGTTCGTGCTTTTCGGACAACAGGAATTGCCGGAGGGCCGCATCATTGCGACCAAAGGAGAGGCGGGTTTTCAGGCGCAGACCTTACCACCCGGTGTGTATTTCTGGAAATGGATCTGGCAGTATTCGATCACCTTCCAGCCCTTTATCATTATTCCAACGGGTAAGATCGGACTCGTATTGGCAAAGGATGGTGCAGAACTGGAAACCGGTCGTATCCTGGGCCGTAAAGTGGATTGTGATTCATTTCAGAATGCAGAGGCCTTCCTGCATAATGGAGGCCGTAAGGGCCGTCAGACTGCGATCATCGCCCCCGGTTCCTATCGTATCAACACCTACCTTTTTGAGGTGGAACTGACCGATATGACCATGATCCCCGATAATGCCGTAGGTATCGTCACTACTGCGGAAGGTAAGCCGCTTGACGAGGGCCAGATCGCCGGTAAGATCATCGAAGGACATAATAAGTTCCAGGATGCTGATCTCTTTCTGCAGAGTGATGGATTGAAAGGGTTGCAGGAGCAGGTGATCCTCGCCGGGTCATACTTCCTGAACCCCTGGTTTGCCAGGATCGAAATGGTGAAAATGACCGAGATCCCGATTGGTCATGTGGGCGTAGTCATTTCCTATGTGGGGGCCGAAGGAGTTGACCTGAGCGGGGTGGAATTCAAACATGGCAATATCGTATCGAGAGGGTCAAAAGGCGTATGGGCAGAACCGTTAGGACCGGGTAAATACCCGATCAACCCTTATATCATGAAAGTGGAAATGGTGCCCACCACCAACCTGGTACTCAACTCGGCCAGTGCCCGTAGTGAAAGCCACCAGCTGGATAAGAACCTGTCCACGATCACCGTACGGAGTAAGGACGGTTTTCCTTTCAATCTTGATGTATCACAGATCATCCATATCCCGACTACAGAAGCGCCAAAAGTTATTGCCCGGTTCGGTAATATGAATAACCTGGTGAGCCAGGTACTTGAGCCTACGATCGGT
>CALRQQ020000100.1:0-9593 GCA_943370345.1 Chitinophaga pinensis | reverse complement strand
TGCTGCCGCCTGATCATCGGCCGCCAGCAAGCCGATCTGCCGGTAAATGCATTTACGGAAATCACGCCCTCTCGGCACTTTGGTGCCGCGATTGTCTATACTGATCACGATACAACCGAGTTCATTGGCCAGGTACTGGTGCCACATATTATCGCCTGTTCCCCAGTTATCCTGTACGGTGGAGCCCGCGGGTTCTCCATACACATGAAAAATAACCGGGTATTTTTTCTGCGGATCGAATTGAATGGGTTTGATCATCCAGGCATCGAGGACTACAGGACCGATATCGACTTTAATAAATTCCTTGGAGCGCAGACCAAGTTCACTGATCCTGTTCTTCAGCTCCTGGTTTTCCTCCAGCAATTTGATCTCTTTATGCATATTGAGATCGATCAGGGAGATGCGCCGGGGTGTCTGCGCATTTTCAAAACTGTGAATGGCATATTTCGCATCAGCCGCGATCTGGTAACTGTGTTGTCCGGCCATAGCTGCGGGCGACACACGTTCCGCATTGCCCTTCCCATCGAGGCGGCTGCGATAGAGATAACGCTGGGTGAAATTATCGGGAGAAGCGATATAATATACATAGCCACCGGCCGGATCAATGCAATTGATGTTCACGACATCAAAATTTCCCTTGGTGATGGGTTTGATCTCCTTCCCATCCCTTGATACTTTATAAAGATGCACCCAGCCATCCCGCTCACTGGTCCAGGTAAAAGACTTATTATTATCTAACCATACAATATCATCATGTATATCCACCCAGGCGCTGTCTTTTTCCGTGAATAATAATTTCAGCTGCATATCCGCAGTATTGCCCACCCATACTTTATTTTCATTCTGCAGACGATTGAGCTGCTGGATCATCACTTCATTGGAACCGGGAATAAAATCCATCCGGGCCAGGTAATTATTTCGCGGATCACCGGGCACGGCAAACCACCTGGTTGCTCCGCCTGTTGCAGCTATCACGCCCACTTTCACAGCTGAGTTGGTCGTACCTACTTTCGGATAGGGGAAGGGAAGCGGTTTGGAATAATTGGAATCGGTGTTATTGATCAGGTAAAAAGTACCGACCCCTTTTGTATCCGATTGCCAGTACGCAATGCTGGTACCATCCGGACTCCAGCGGAATCCATCGCGGTCATCCAACTCTTCTTCATATACCCAGTCAAACGTACCATTGATGATATCACCACCGCCATCGTTGGTCAGTTGGGTGATTACGCCGGTACTCCATTCTTCCACATAAATATTCTGCTGACTCACATAGCCCACCCGGCTGCCATCAGGGGCGAATTTCGCAAACATCAGGGAGGAGACCGGTAAACCCTTGCCTAATGGGGAGAGCTTGCCGCTTTTCAGGTCGAGCACCCAGTAATCGCCCCGGGTATTATAGCGCCATACTTTCCTGGTATTGGTAAAGAGCAGCAGTCTGCTATTATCCGCAGACCATTCATAATCCGCAATGGATAATGGCTTAGCCCCGGGCGTGGGCACCAGTTGACTGGCACTGATCAGCACCATCCTCGATCCGCCGGTCACTTCATACCGGACAATATCCGAACCGCCGGCAGTGGCATTGTATTCCACCGTAGAATAGCTCTTGTTATCCTTCATCCAGCGCAGGGCACCGATCCCTTTAGATCCATAGCGGTTCTTTGTATATATATCTTCTAAGGTCAGTTTTTTGGTTTGTGCCATGCTGTTACCCGTAAACAGCACAAACGAGAAGAATAATAATGCAGAAAGACGAATCATATTGCTAATTTAAAATGATAGGAATAATTAATGAACCTGGTAAACGCTGTCCCTGCTGGTCGCAAAAGCAGCTACCCCATTATTTTCTTTTTTGAACGGGACGGTTTTACCATTGCAGGTAATCTTCAATCCCGGCTTCCATTCGATCCGGCAGGTTTCACCGGCTTTCGATTTTATCAGCAGCTGCGTGATCTTGCCCTCCATCCAGCTATAGTCAAGTTCAAAAGCCCCGCGGGTACAAACTCCGGAGAAACGGCCTTCACGCCATTCAGCAGGTAATGCCGGTAACAGGCGGATCCACCCATCCTGCGATTGCAATAGCAGTTCAGTAATAGCGGCAGTCACCCCAAAATTTCCATCCACCTGTAAAGAACGACCACATAAAGCAAACATAGACGTACAGGTCTGGTCCTGCAGATACCCTTTATATATTTTATTGGCGCGATTCCCATCCCCCAGTCTTGCCCATAAAGCCATTTTCCAGGCGCGGGAGAAACCGGTGGAAGCATCGCCACGTTCTTCGAGTACTTTTTTATACGCATCGATGAGGGCCGGGGTTCTTTTCTCATACAATACTTTACCGGGATACAATCCATACATGTGCGAAAAGTGACGGTGGTTCTTTTCCAGTGATTTCCAGTCATCGGCCCATTCCTGTAAGGAACCATCTCTTCCGATCTGTGGCGGCACTAATTTTTCGCGGGCTGCTTTTACCTCTTGCACAAAGGGGTCCTCTTTTTTTAAGTCAGCCGCTGCGGCTGTAAAATAGCCAAAGAGATCATAGAGGATCTGCATATCGATC
Source organism: Chitinophaga pinensis (assembly GCA_943370345.1). Lineage (GTDB taxonomy): Bacteria > Bacteroidota > Bacteroidia > Chitinophagales > Chitinophagaceae > JJ008. The sequence goes on along the minus strand of CALRQQ020000100.1, from coordinate 7,027 downwards.
GATGAACCGGCACAGATGGTGGTGCCTTCCCGGAAGCCGGCTGTTACTTCATCAAAATAAGGTTTGTTGCCACCGCCATCCGGAAAGTTTTCCGGTGAAGTGGACGGATTCGTCACTAACCATTTTCCATTGGGATGCGGCACTAAGAAATCCATGAAGAATTGTACACAGCCTTCGAGCAGGGGATAAATCTCTTCAAGGTATTTTTTATCGCGGGTATAGGCATAATGTTCCCATAACTGTGTACAGAGCCAGGCACCACCAACAGTAAACGTGCCCCAGGTAGGACCATCCATCGGGGCGGCCACCCGCCAGAGGTCCGTGTTCTGGTGAAAGACCCATCCTCTTGCTCCGTAATGTTCGCGGGCCACCCGTGTTCCCTGGTCACTGAGTTCACGCACCATCTTCACTAAGGGCTCCACACATTCAGAAAGATTGCCCGATTCCACCGGCCAGTAATTCATTTCAGTGTTGATATTGGTCGTGTACTTCGAATCCCAGGAAGGATTCATATTATCATTCCAGATCCCCTGCAGATTGGCGGGTTGTGTACCGGGACGCGAAGAAGCGATCATCAGGTAACGGCCAAACTGGTAACTCAATGCCGACATGGCCGGATCGGGTGTGGTTTGTATTTTTTTGATCCGCTCAGGTACCGGTAAAAACGAATGACCCGTACTGGTCAGTTTCAATGATACGCGATTAAAATAGGATTGATGATCCGCAACAGCAGCAGCTTGTATAGCCACTGCAGTTTTGCCGGCAATGGCCTGCAGGGTTTCATCCACCCGCCGGTGCGGATCGGCACTCACATCTTTATAATTGACAAAATTGGTGGCGGCTGCAAAAAAGAGTGTCACGGCATCTGCATCCTTTACGATCAGATCAACCCCGGTGGTGGTAATAGTACCTCCTTCGGTCACAGCTTTCACCCTTGCTTCATAGCGGAGCTTGCCTTCGATGCCCATATAATCTGCGGATTTACCCGTCAGTATTAATCCATCCTGTCCATACGGATCCATCCGGAAATAATCAGTGGCATAATTGGAGTGGGCCTGGTTGCGTTCACCACGCAGGTTGGCGGTAAAGGAAATGCTGCCGGCTTTGCTGGCGGTCAGCCGGACTACAATGACCTGATCGGGAGCCGAAGAATACGTCTCCCGCTGATAACGGATACCATTGGCCATATAGCTCACCCCGGCAATACCCGTTTCCAGATCGAGCCATCGTTTGTAATCAGTCACACTATCCTGCTCATTGAAAAACAAATGGAGATTGCCGAGTGACTGATATTTTTGTTGCTCCACCGGATACCCCATAAGATGACGACCAAAAAGATTATGGGCCTCCAGGAATTTTCCATCAAAAACTTTTTGCTGTATTTCCTTGAGGTAAGCCGCACCGCCTTTGACCACTGTGGAATAGGGACCCCCCGTCCAATAGGTCTCTTCATTTAATTGAATCCGTTCCTCCTTATTCTTTCCAAATACCATGGCGCCTAAGCGACCATTGCCTACGGGCAGGGCTTCCTCCCATTTACGGGCGGGTTGGTCGTACCAGAGTAAGGTAGAAGGATTAAATGTCCCGGAACTGATCTGGTCAGCGGTATTGACCGGCTGTGCCGTAGCGTAAACCGAATAAAAAAAAGAAAATGCCAAAAGTAAATAACCGCGGCAGACCATAAGCAGAGCGTTTAGTGTTGTGTCACTAAATATACTGCCTTTTCAGCTCAGAAGAGACAACCGCTTACCATTCAACTATCAGGGTCTTTTCTCCCCGTACATTCCGGCCGTTTTGTATACCAGGCCTCCAGCTGGTGATTGTGCTGAGCAGGTTTTTAGCCGCTTCTGTAAGCAGCGGATCGGCAGAAGAGACGATCGTGGTACTGCTGATCTTCCCGTCTCTCTCCACCACCAGTTTTACAACCACTGTTCCTGTCTTTTTTATCTTATGTTCCTTTTTATAGGTATCTATACGTTGCCGCAGTTCCGTTTTCTCATTCTCTTCCGAGTTGGTAAAACGAGGATCCACTTCCATTTTGACAAACACTTTGTCTTCGTCTTCTTCATGCCGTATCGGTGACTGGGCTTCCGGCAGATTGGTCATTTCAAAAACTGCTTTAGGCTCATCAGTAATCACCTTGGTCTGATCCGGGTAGGCTGCGGTTACTTCATCCGGCGTAAGTTGCCGGATACCTGTCAGGACTTCCTCTCCGTTGATACTTTGATATACCCCTGCATAATACTGTCTGGGCTTGCCCTTATAATTGCCGGAAAATCCGCCAACAGTACCCCGTTCAATCGTTTCCCAAACAGGGGTACGCACCACTTTACCCTTATTATTCATTACGCCCCACATACCGTTCTGTTTAAAATAAAATCCACCGGTTTCTCCCCGTTGTGAATATTCCACATCCTCGGCAATAAAAGAAAATAATTCCTTGCCCAGCTTGTCGATCAGCAGCCACTGATTTCCTTTTTGCAGGAACACCTGGCTGGAAAAATAATCAAGCCGGTATTCAGTAAAACTATATGGCTTTACGAGCTTTCCGGTTTCCAGGTTAAAAAGACCGATCCCCTTACCATTATTGATAATGGCGGTCATTCCCTTTATATCATGGATATGCTGCCACTCTTTACGGACTACAAGTTTGTTCTCTTTATCCAACAGCCCCTTGCAATCGGTCATATTGATCTGAAACCATTCCCGGTTACCGGATACGATCCTGTTGCTGACCGACTTCATACCCGGAATACTGTCCAGCAACTGAAACTGGTCGTTATATACATACCCGCAATTACGGGGCCCTGATATACTGACAATATACCAGCTGGGGTTCAGGTGTCTTCGGGCATCATCAAATACAGCAGGAATTGATTTGCCATTGATCACATTAAAATAGCCAGCCTTTTTTCCTATACGGGTTTCAAAAATGCCTTTGACATCTTCCTGTATGATCTGTTCATACTGCATGGGCAGGACAAACAACCCATTCAGCTGATCAAATAGCCCTGTTCTTCTTTTTCCGGTTGAATCCGTGATCCGCACAATACTCAGGGATCTGTCCTGTCTTTTTATAGTTTGCAGAACATCCTTCCACCTGCCCAGCTCTACCCCTGCCGGTGACATAAGTCGCAGGTTTTGTTGCTGCCGCAGCAGTAAATTGCCATTAGTATATTTAGTAACAGTATCGGTTTGTGCCGCGGCAAATACGGAGCAGCAAATTAACAGGATAAAGCCGGTAATATATTTCATCTGATTACTCATGAATGATTATGAAGGTAGATCAAAATAACAGTTTGAATAGCACAAAAACGGGTGAAAAATCCGGAAAAAATCAAGTTGAACCGGTGTTTTTCCCATTGTTGAATTTGTAAACAACGTGATATTCACCGCATAAAATAATTTCTATGGGATTATCCATTCACTACCACGGTACCATTAAAGACAAAGCCCTCCTGCCCCAGTTAGCAGCGGAGATGAAAGATATCTGTGAAAACCTGGGTTGGGAGTACCATTATTTTGAACCAGCCGAAAAAAAGGATCTGGAAGGGATCTATTTTGCCCCGGAAGAATGTGAACCACTTTTTCTGACCTTCAATGCCGAAGGCCGCCTGCTCTCGCCGGTCAGCCAGATCACCCGTGATATGTTAGCAGAGCACGGGTTAGATCCGGAACTGATCTATACCATCAGTACCAAAACACAGTACGCGGGTATGGATGCGCATATTGCCATCATCCGGCTCTTCCGCTATATCAGTACTAAGTATTTCAGCCATTTTGAAATGCAGGATGAGGGCAATTACTGGGAAACCGATGATCTGTCGGTACTGAAAAGTCAGTTTACCGCCTATGAAATGGCCATCAGCTCCTTTACGGAGGCCCTGAAGGACCTGGAACGGATACCCGGGGAGGACCAGGAATCGCTGGCCAGCCGGATCGAGGAATTGCTGAAAAAGAAATTCAGGGAGGAAGAATAAGCTGATATGCAAGAAGAGCTGATTCAGTCCTGATGATACGGCTCATTCCTGCCAATGACCCCTGTCATACAAACCCCCTCCGCGCCGGCGCTAACTTATCACTGAAAATATAATAACATGAAACAGCTACTTACCCTGGCTGTACTGTTGTTATTCCTCCTGCCTGGATGCAGTTCTTCCCGTATCACCAGCTCCTGGAAAGCAGACAGTGTACAGCCGCAGGCATTTAAAAAGATCATCGTATTGGGACTGATCCGTGAAAAAGACCGTCATCTGCGCGAAAGCATGGAACAGCACCTGGTGGGCGAACTCCGGAACCTGGGGTACGATGCCAGTTGCTCCTGTGATGAATACAATCCAAAAGCCTTTGAAAATATGACGGAAGAACAGGCCCTCGCCAAACTGAAAAGTTCAGGTGTGGACGCTGTACTCACCGTGGTTCTGCTGGATAAAACACAGGAGCGCTACTATGTGCCCGGCCGGGTACAGTTTACACCGTACCGGATGTATTATAACCGCTTCTGGGGTTATTCCCGCACAATGTACGGACGGATCTATACCGAAGGATATTACACGGAAGACACGAAGTATTTCTGGGAGACCAACCTCTACGCCCTGGAGAAAAATGAATTACTCTATTCCGCGCAGAGTCAGTCATTCGATCCCGCGTCCACTGAACGGATGGGAGAAGAATATGGAAAAATGATCACCGGGAATATGCTGAAAAAAAATGTGCTTATTAACCTGAAAGAACAACCTGTGAAGAAAGCCATGTGATCACAAATAAGAATAGGGTAGTATGAAACTTATGCAACATCATATGATCCTGAATTGGGCAGGCCGTATCAGTGGAATACTGATCACGGCCTTTTTTGCCGCATTCTTTATTCGCGAAGGGATACCCGATATTATGAACGGGAAAGGGAACGAACTGCTGGAATTTATTCCGTTTACCTTACTCAGTCTGGCCGGTTATGTCCTTGCCTGGTACAGTCCGCTCTGGGGTGGCCGCCTGCTGATCGCCGGAGCGCTTTTACTGGCCGGGTACTTCGTATTCCGGCAGGATGGGGTAATGGCCATGATCTATGGACTGCCTTCCCTCCTGATCGGTTTGTGTTTTATGGCTGCTGCAAATAAAGAACTGATCTGAGTCCGGAACGGTACCGGTTGCTTACCTCCGTTTTAAGGCAACAACCGGTCAATTCCGGGTAGTATAAAAGATCAGAGCGGAATGTTTCCGTGTTTCTTCCGCGGACGTTTGGCTACTTTATTCTCCAGCATGGCAAAGGCCTTGATCAGTTTTTTCCGGGTTTCTCTCGGTTCGATCACTTCGTCAATGAATCCTCTTTCTGCAGCGGTGTATGGATTGGCAAACAGTTCCGCATATTCAGCTTCTTTCTCAAGCAACTTTTTAGCGGGATCAGCAGCAGCAGCAATTTCATTTTTGAAGATGATCTCACTGGCTCCTTTGGCACCCATCACGGCGATCTCTGCCGAAGGCCAGGCATAGTTCATATCGGCCCCGATATGTTTGGAGTTCATCACATCATACGCCCCGCCATAGGCTTTGCGGGTGATCACGGTACAGCGTGGTACAGTGGCTTCACTCAACGCATACAAAAGTTTGGCGCCATTGGTGATGATACCATTCCATTCCTGATCCGTACCGGGCAGAAATCCTGGTACATCCACCAGCACCAGCAATGGAATATTAAAGCAGTCACAGAAGCGGGTGAAGCGGGCCCCCTTTTTAGAACTGTCAATATCCAGCACGCCGGCCAGACTCATTGGCTGATTGGCTACAATACCAATACTCCTGCCGGCAAGACGGGCAAAGCCCACCACAATATTCTCCGCATAGTACTTATGCACTTCAAAGAAGGATTCTGTATCACAGATGCCATTGATCACACTGCGGATATCATAGGGCTGGTTGGCACTGGCCGGCACGATGGTCTCCAGTACTTCCCTGGTCTCATCACCCAGTTCATAGGGAATTTTCACCACCACATCCTCGCAGTTCTGCGGCATATAACTCAGCAGGGTCTTCACCTGGTTAATACAATCCATATCATTCAGTGCTGTCAGATGCGTTACACCGGATTTAGTGGAGTGTGTGGAAGCACCACCAAGTTCCTCTGAACTCACTTCCTCATTGGTCACGGTCTTCACCACGTTGGGACCCGTAACAAACATATAACTGGTGTTTTCCACCATGATGGTAAAGTCCGTCATGGCCGGGGAATACACGGCACCACCGGCGCAGGGGCCCATGATCGCGGAGATCTGGGGGATCACTCCGGAAGATTGCACATTGCGGTAAAAGATATCGGCGTATCCACCCAGGGAGCGAACGCCTTCCTGGATACGGGCACCCCCGGAGTCATTCAATCCCACCATCGGCGCACCGGCCTTCATGGCCATATCCATGATGCGGCAGATTTTTTCCGCATGCGTTTCGGATAAGGCACCACCGAATACGGTGAAGTCCTGGGCAAACACATAGACCAGCCGGCCATTCACGGTACCATAACCGGTGATCACCCCGTCGCCATAGAATTTCTGGTCTTCCATCCCAAAGTCCTTGGTACGATGCGTAACTAATGCCCCGATCTCTTCAAATGAACCCGGATCCATCAGCAGTTCCACTCTCTCACGGGCCGTCAGTTTACCTTTCTTATGCTGGGCCTCGATCCGCTTTATACCGCCACCGAGTTTACCTTCTTCTAATTTTTCTCTGAGTATTTCAACTTTCGATTTCATTGTTTCAGTTTTTGTGTTGAGTGATATTTTCTCACTTGTTTTTCTAAGTCATGGTTCGACAAGCTCACCATGACAACGACTGTCACCCTGAGCTTGTCGAAGGGTTGTAGAAGGGTTGCCGAAGGGTGAATCAATCGAATTAAAACCAAAGAACTAATGCGCCAGTCTCCTTTTCCAGCTGGTGGATTTATGATCCACCGGACTGAGTTTTTTCTGTTGCTCCTGCCAGTATTTGAGCGCCATCAGTGCGGCAACTTCGGCATTTGCCTTTTGTTTTTCCTTTA
>CALRQQ020000099.1:0-9680 GCA_943370345.1 Chitinophaga pinensis | reverse complement strand
AAACCGATCACATTCCAGTTGAGGCCATTGGTTGAGCGTTGTATTTCAAAACCAAGATTATTGATCTCTGTGGCCGTGGTCCAGAACAGACGGGATTGCGCCCCTTCTTTTTTCACGTTAAATGTTTTGAAAGTTACCGGCAGTGTGCTTAATACACCGATGTTAAAGGTATAAGTGCCTTCATCTGCATCATTACTGGCGATATTCACCACAGCTGATTTAGGCCCACTGGAAGTGGGAGTATAGGTAACATTGAATGTTGTGGATGAACCACCTGCAACCGGTGAAGTAGGGGCTGAGGAAATGCTGAACTCTGACGCATTAACTCCAGTAATGGTGGGAGCTGTAAAGGTCAGGTTGGCGTTACCGGTGTTCTGGATCGTAAAGGTCCGGGTAATGTTAGTACCGGTACCAAAATCTGTAAAATCAGTAGGTGATGGAGTTGCATCACCGCTATTGATACAGTTGCTGTTACCAGACAGATTGATATTAGGATATGAGCCGGCACAAGTACCTGTTACTCCATGGCCAAATCCGGCTTCTGCCACCCAGTTTGAAGTGCCACCATTCAGGGTGAATCCTACCAGTGTGCCATTGTTCGGCAGACATTTATCAGATTCATCCAGCAAGGTGGTCAGACCGGCATTATTACCGCTGGCCGTTCCCTGGTTAAAGCGATAGTAAGCTAATAATCCGGGCTCATCGCCGGTTAATCCGCAGTTGCGGTTATTGGCAATTTCAGCGGCGGTACGAACTACATTCCAGATACGGACTTCGTCTATCTGACCGTCAAACTGAAAGGCAATATTTCCGACATTATTATAAGCCCCGATATATAGGTTTGTCTCACTATATGATCCAACAGGATTACCAACACCATTGCTTGCTAATGCTCCATTGATATATAGCCTCATTTCATTTATCGTTGCATCATAGGTCAGTGCCACATGATACCACTGATTTGTCAGCGGGCCTGTAACGTCATATACAGTACTATAATTTCCCGGGCCATTATGGCCTGCAGAGATCTGTCCGCTTAATACCCAGAATGCAGAATTGGTTCCTGAAATAATATTGTTTGTACCCGAAGCAAAACTGCGTCCGTTGATCCATGCTTCTTTGGTATATGAGCCACTGGGAATAAGGTTGGGGAGACTGACATAGTTAGTACCTGCTGCAGCACCTGTAGGGAAATCCAATGCATTTTGTGCAGATACATTGATGACTGTAGTGAACAATAAAAGAATAAGGCTTGCCCGGATCATGCCCGTTTTGAACAATACAGACAATTGATTCTTGTAAAGAATTTTCATGCAATTCAATTTTTAGTTGTTTAATAGCGTAGGGAAGAGTACAGAGTTCAAGATGGTTTTTGTCAGGAGGGATTTGCGTATAAAATTATTAAAATAAACAATATACAAAAATTAAATTTGACTAAATAGACGAATTACTTTCGGCTTTTACTACTATTGGACAATAAGTTATATAATTTTAAGCAAAAGCCCATGAGTTATTGTGCGTTTGTGGAGAAAAAAGGGAAAAATACAGTTCATCAGGTTTATCATGATCATGAATATGGTTTCCCGATCGAAGATGATAATCTGCTTTTTGCACGATTAGTACTGGAAATCAATCAGGCAGGTTTAAGCTGGGAAACCATCCTTAAAAAAAAGGATCATTTTTTCAAAGCCTATGATGGTTTTGATATCCGGAAAGTGGCCAAATACACGGTTGAAAAAAAAGCCGCCTTGTTGCAGGATGCAGGGATCATACGTAACCGTCTGAAAGTGGAAGCGGCTGTATATAACGCAGGACAAATCCTCCGGATTCAAAAAGAACATGGTTCTTTTTTGAACTGGCTTGATCTGAATCATCCGCTGACCAGGGAAGAATGGGTGAAACTTTTTAAATCAAGATTTCGGTTTACCGGAGGTGAAATTGTAAATGAATTTTTAATGAGTACCGGCTACCTGCCGGGGGCACATTTGGAATCGTGCCCTGTTTATAAAAAAGCCCTGAAAAGCAAACCCCGCTGGGCCATGAAAGCTAAGAGCAAACGCTAGTTGGGGTTGACTTCCGGCAGGCGATAATGCTGCCCGTCCAGCACAAAGAGTTCATCGATCTCATAGGTCCAGAAAGCACATAAAGGTGATTTTTTCAGGATCTTTTCCACCTCTGACTTGCTCCCGGCATTCAGGGTGATCCAGGAGCGGTGACTCTCCATACTCACTGCATAATGATCTATGGTGCCTTTATTGATCAGGAAATTGATATAGGTGCGGTGCGGCGGGACCTGTTCCATAAAGGCCTCACTCATTTCAAACTGTATGGTTACCTGGTATTTCTGCATACACTTATATAGACAACTTAAAAGTAGGAAAGTTGCAGCGTGTGTGGAAAGAAAGTTATGCAGGTGGCAGTTTGCCGCAGGTAGCTGGCAATAAACAGCCGCCTGCTGCGGGCAGGCGGCTGTTTATCGGGTGGAACGTACTGGACTCGAACCAGTGACCCCTACTCTGTCAAAGTAATGCTCTGAACCAACTGAGCTAACGTTCCTGAATGATTTATTCCCTTAACGGGATGTAAAAATAAGCGCTTTACCTAAATTTTCCATGGCACAATATTGTTCACATAGTCTTCCCTAAAGGGGGTATTGATCCGGATATAATTATCCGTGTATCCTTCCATCATGCCATTTTTATCCTGGTGCTCAAACAGCACTTTCCGGATCTGTCCGCTATGCTGAGCGGTGAAATACTGCATCTTCATATAGGAAAGATTCCGTAATGCTTTATTCCGTTCATTGCGTGTATGCATCGGTACTACCGGTTTAATCTCCAATGCCTGGGTCTGATCACGTTCAGAATAGGTAAATACATGGAGATAGGATACATCCAATGCATGCAGGAAATCATAACATTCCCTGAAATCAGTTTCGGTCTCCCCGGGAAAACCCACGATCACATCAACACCAATGGCACAATGTGGCATCAGTTTTTTGATCAGGCTCACCCGTTCGGCATAGAGTTCCCGTTTGTAACGGCGACGCATAGCCCCAAGCGTCTTGTTACTCCCGCTTTGTAAGGGAATATGAAAATGCGGCATGAACTTATCACTGTTGGCCACATATTCTATGATCTCATTGGTCAGCAGATTGGGTTCGATCGATGAGATCCGGTAACGGCTGATACCTTCTACCTTATCCAATTCCTTTATCAGTTCAAAGAAGTTTTCTTCCCGTCCGCTCAACGGCATAATTGCCCCGCTGCCATCGGGTCCTTTTCCGAAATCGCCGAGATTAACTCCGGTGAGCACTATTTCTTTTACCCCTCCAGCGGCCAGCTCTTCTGCATTACGGACCACATTTCCGATCCGGTCACTCCGGCTCTTGCCCCTGGCCATCGGAATGGTACAGAACGAGCAGGTATAATCACACCCGTCCTGTACTTTAAGAAAAGTACGGGTACGGTCATTGACCGACCAGGACGAATGGAAGCCCGTGACTTCTTCAATATCACAACTGCAGATCTTTGCCGGATCACCTTTGGCCAGTTCCCGGATATGCCGGGCGATATTAAATTTTTCGGCGGCACCAAGTACCAGGTCTACACCGGGAATGGAAGAGATCTCCTGTGGCTTCAGCTGCGCATAACACCCCGTGATCACTACAAAACTTTCCGGCGCCTTACGCTGGATCCGGCGCACCAGCTGCCGGCATTCCTTATCGGCATTCTCGGTGACCGAACAGGTATTGATCACATATACATCGGCCAGCTCGTCAAACTCTTTTTTCTCAAAACCTTCCTGCTCCAGCATCCGGGAGAGGGAAGAGGTCTCTGAAAAATTCAGCTTACAGCCAAGTGTATGAAATGCTACTGTTCTGGATTCTGCCATAGCGTTTTTTCCCGGCATTTTCAGGTCGTTCAGGCTGGTTCAGCCCGGATGCAATGCGGGGAGCCGGCAAAGATAAGATGAAGCAGGGAGCCGGTGAAATGAAGAAGGGGGTAAACTGACGGCATCCTGACCAATTTCCTTAATTTTAGCCAAATGTTTGAAAGTGAATAAGAAGTGGGTTCCATACCTCCTGATGGGGCTGATGTTGCTGGTCATAGTGGCAGTGAAACAATGCAGGAATAAGCCCGTTCCGGCTCCCAAACCTGCCGTAACGGATCAAAACCGGCCCAAAGACCCGGCCAGTAATCCCACGGACCGGGATAAAGGCTTTGACCGGCGGGTCAGCTACCTGGAGTATTCCAATCATGCCCGGTGCAGGATGCAATGCCGGAAGATCTCACAGGCCGAAGTGGAAGAGATCATGCGGGACGGAAAAATAAACTACAATAAAAGCGACCTGCAGAATGCCCGTTGTCCCCGTTATGCCCTTGAAGGCATCACCCGGGATGAGCAGCGTGTGCGGATCGTTTATGCCCAGTGCAATGACAAGACCGTTGTGGTTACGGTGATCGATCTGGAAACAGACTTCCAATGCGATTGTCCGGGAGATGATGATAAATTTAAAAACAGGAAGTAGATGAGGGGATTGTTACTGCCACTGAAAGCGCTGTACGCTATATATGCTTTTATTGTCTTCCTGGCGATCATGCTGATCTTATTTCCTTTCAGCATCATGGCCAGTTTTTTCGGACGCATCAGGGGCGGCAATTTCATGATGCGGCTCTGCATGCTCTGGGCGGATACCTGGTTCTTCCTGATCGGTATGCCCCATATCCGGATCTATGAAGCCCCGCTGGATAAAAAACGTTCCTATATTTTTGTGAGCAATCATATCTCATACCTGGATGCGGCTATAATACCCAAAGCGATCCGTCAACCGGTTCGGCCACTCGGTAAAGCAGAGATGGGTAAGCTGCCGGTATTCGGTTTTATTTATCGTAATGCTATTGTGACTGTAGACCGGAGCAGTGCGGCCAACCGGGCCAAAAGTGTACGTATTCTCACGTCCCTGATCCATAAAGGTATTTCCGTGCTGGTATTTCCGGAAGGCACGTTTAATATGACCGATCAGCCCCTGAAGGATTTTTATGACGGGGCTTTCCGGGTGGCTATTGAAACACAGACGCCGGTAAAACCCGTTCTGTTCCTGGATGCTTACCGTCGGATGCCGTATGAAAGTGTGTTTCGGATGAGTCCGGGCCGTAGCCGTATTTTGTATTTGGCTGAAATTTCAGTGGAAGGAATGACCGTTTCCGATGTACCCCGTTTGAAAGAAATGGTTTACAGGATAATGGAGCAGAAATTAGTGCTATACAATTACGGACGTCCGCAAATAAAGAAAAGAGATTAACAACCCACAAACTACAGATACTTGTTCGCAGAAATAATCATACCTGCTGCTTTACCTAAAAACTATACCTGGTCGGTGCCTGCCCACCTGGAGGAAACCGTCCGCCCGGGGGTACGCGTGGAGGTGAATCTGGGGAAAAGTAAAAAATACGCCGGGGTGATCAAAAGGTTGCATGAAGAGAAGCCGGAGTTTTTCGAGACCAAGGATATCCTGAATGTTTTGGATGCGGAGCCTGTGGTGTATGAAGAGCAGCTGAAACTCTGGGAATGGATCGCTTCTTATTATATGTGCAGCGAGGGGGAAGTGATGGCAGCCGCCCTGCCTTCGCATTTTAAATTATCCAGTGAAACCATCCTGGTGTTCAACGAAGAATTCGGGGATGATTTTTCCACCCTCGATCATGATGAATATATAGTGGGAGAAGCCCTGCTGCTGAAAAAGGAATTAAACCTGAATGAGATCCAGCAACTGCTCGATTCTTCGCATGTATATCCGGTGATCAACCGGCTGATCCAGAAACGGGTCTGCTTTGTATGGGAAGCCCTCAAGGAAACGTACACTCCCAAACGCGAAACTTATATCCTGCTCAACCCGGAATATGATAACGAGGATAAGCTGTCTGAGCTCCTGAACAACTGGACGCGTGCTCCCAAACAAATGGAACTCCTGCTGAGTTATCTCCACCTCGTGAAAACGGAGGGAGAAGTGACGAAGACCGCCCTGCTCAAAAAATCCGGCGCTTCAGATGCCCAATTGAAAGGATTGGTGGAGAAGCAGATTTTACGGGCAGAGAAAAGAGTGGTGGACCGTATCCGTTACCTGCCTAAGAATGTAAGTATTGACTTTACGTTATCTCCAGCCCAGGAAAAAGCTCTGCAGCAGGTACAGGAAAGCCTCCAGTCTAAACCGGTCTGTCTGTTACATGGGGTCACATCCAGTGGTAAGACAAATATTTATATCCGGCTGATCGAGGAATATATCAAACAGGGTAAACAGGTGCTGTATATGTTACCTGAGATCGCCCTGACCTCCCAGGTGATCCGCAGGCTGCAAAAACATTTTGGCGGGTATATCGGGATCTATCATTCCAAATTCTCTCAGAATGAACGGGTGGAGATCTGGAACAAAGTGAAGAATGGTGAATTGCGGGTGATCCTCGGTGCCCGGTCTTCTGTATTTCTACCTTTCCAGCAACTGGGTTTGCTGATCTGTGATGAGGAACATGATACTTCATTCAAACAACAGGAACCCGCCCCCCGGTACAATGGCCGTGATGCCGCGATCTATTTTGCCTCGTTGTTTGGCGCTAAAACTGTGTTAGGAAGTGGTACGCCATCCGTAGAGAGCTACTATAATTCGGTCAGCGGGAAATACGGATTGGTTGAATTATTCCAGCGCTTTGGTGACCTTCAGTTGCCCCCGATCCGGTTTGTGGATACGCGGAGTATCATTCAGAAAGACAGGTCAAAGATCATTCTTTCACCGGCCTTGATAGAATCGGTTAAGCAGGTGCTGGAGAGGGGAAAGCAGGTGATCCTCTTCCAGAATCGTCGTGGATATGATCCCTACCAGATCTGCGGGGTCTGCAGCTGGATCCCCCAATGTAAATACTGCGATGTCTCATTGACCTTTCATAAACTGACCAACAAACTCGTATGTCACTATTGCGGCACTACCTATCCGCCGGTGTATACCTGTGCCGCCTGCGGGAGTGATAAATTTCTTCAACGCAATTTTGGGACTGAAAAGATCGAAGAACAATTGCAGGAAACCTTTCCGGAGGCCAAAGTAGCCCGTATGGATATTGATACCGTGCGTGGGAAAAATGCCCATGATGTACTGATCCAGCAGTTTGAACAGCACCGCGTGGATATTCTGGTAGGTACGCAGATGGTAGTGAAAGGATTGGATTTTGACAATGTCGATCTCGTTGGAATTTTAGATGCGGATGGTCTTCTACATTTTGCGGATTACCGGGTCAATGAACGGGCTTTTCAACTGATGGAACAGGTGAGTGGGCGCGCCGGTCGAAAAGAGGAGACCGGTACGGTACTGGTACAAACCTCGCAACCACAGCATCCTTTGTTGCAGATCGTACAACGGCACGATTATAAAGCCATGTTCGCGGAAGAAATTAAGAAACGTAAAGAATTTGCTTATCCTCCTTTTTCACGAACCATTCACCTGACGTTCAAACATAAATTCAAGGAAGTGGTGGAACGGGCGGCGGTTACTTTTGCCAACAACCTGAAAATAAAATATGGAAATTACCTGGTCGGTCCTGCTGAACCGGTGATCGGCCGTATCCGCAATCAGTTCCTGATGGAACTGCTCTTTAAGTTGCCCCGTGATGGTAAAACCATCCTGCAATGCAAGAAAGATATTCTGGATCAGGTGGCGGTGCTGCACAATGAAAAATCTTTCCGGAGTGTGACGGTGGTGGCGGATGTGGACGCTGTTTGATCACTTATCGGCTGTTGGAAAACAACCCCTGTAAAGTTGAAATTTTTAGCGGGATCGGTTTCTGCATCAAAAAGTACATTCCGTTATATGAAATATTGTTATTAGATCGCATTGTACCATAAATGGCATATTGGTAGTTGTTAATTACCCCCTTTCACTGCGTTTACCATTGCTTTGGCTACTTCTCTGGCTTTTACAGGTTTGTATTTAGCCGGTAAAAGAAAAGCAAATAAGGGCATCAGCCAGGTGGCCAGTTTCTCACCAAATCTGAATTCTTTTCGGTTACCCATCAAAAGGGAAGGTCTTAAAATATACACCGATTCAATACCTGATGCCTGCACAGCTTCTTCAGTTTCCCCTTTTAATTTCAGGTAAAAATTCCGGCTCTTGCTGTCGGCACCTACCGCAGATACCAACACAAATTTTTCGCAGCCATTGGCCTTGCCCAATTGCGCAGCATGCACTGCAATATCATAATCAATTTTCCGGTAAGCGGCTTTATTCCCTTTCATTTTCTTCATCGTGGTACCAATGCAACAGAAGATCACATCAGTGCCTTCAAGTGCAAGCCGGAAACCTTCCAAGTCATTGAAGTCAACCAGTTTTTTCTCCAGTTTCGGATGACCAGACTCCAGCGGACGTCTGATCAATACCCTTACCGTACTGAAAGCCGGATCGTTGATCAGCAGATCAAGCAGGTGTCCTCCAATAAGTCCGGTAGCGCCAATGATGGTTGCGTGCATACGTTAGATTTATTCTTAAGTGGCCGGTCAATCCCTGTACTCATACACTACATAGCCCCAGGGTTCCAGTTTCCATTCGGTGTCACCAACGGATTCTGTAGTGCCCGTGAAAATATTAAAGGGATTACCCTGTAATGATCTATCGGTGACCTTCACGGCTTGTTCCGTTTTGGAAAGATTCAGGATCACCAGGATCTTCTTCCCGCTTTTTTCCCGTACGTAGGCATAGATGGCTTTGTCATCTCCTGCATTTACCTTCCGGAAACTGGCATCAGATGCCAATGCCGGGTTGGAGGTCCGGAGTTTTTGCAGGCTGGTATAAAATTTAGCCCGTTCAAATTTGCTGAAGACGATACTGTCTTTTTCAAAGAAGGGCAAAGGACGAAGTACTGGTTCTTCCTGACCACTGTACACCAACGGTACTGTATTACTCATAGTCTGGGTGAATACGGCAAAGGGTGCATGCGCAGCTCCCGGGAACGTGCCATAGTCAGATTTATTCCAGCTGTTCTCATCGTGGTTGCTGGTGAAATACATCGGGATGGCTTCTTTGGGATAAGTGGTGTCATACTTTGCTTTGATGCTGTCCAGCGCAAAAGCCGGACGTTCACCCGCCGCCACTTTCACCATCATATGGAACATTTCCCAGGGATAGAAAGCGTCAAAGCCACTGGTCATCAGATAGGGTCTGTCGCCTTCTGCAAGGAAGAACAGGTCATTCTTGGTTTTCTTCAACTCCGGGATACACTTTTTCCAGAATTCACCGGGTACATTCCAGGCCACATCCACCCGGAAACCATCAATATCCGTTTCAGTGACCCAGTACTTCATCGCCGCGATCATGCTGTCCTGCATGGCCGTATTTTTAAAGTCAAGCACACGGGTATCGGTCCAGTCAAACATAGTGGCCGCCTGCCCGGTGCTGTCTTTTACAAAAAAGTCAGGATGGGTTTTCAACCAGGGGTGATCGGCACCGGTATGATTGGGCACCCAATCGATCAGGACCTTCATTTCCTTGCTATGTATCTTTTTTACGAGCGCTTTCCAATCCTCCAGATTACCATACTCCGGGTTGATGGCTGTATAGTCTGCCACCGCATAATAACTGCCCAATGTACCCTTGCGGTCTTTTTTACTGATCGGATTGATGGGCATGAACCAGACGGTCT
>CALRQQ020000098.1:0-9746 GCA_943370345.1 Chitinophaga pinensis | reverse complement strand
CAGTTATCCGGCGGACTGGGCTATCGTAATAAAGGAATTTTTATCGACCTCACCTATGTGCACACCATGGGAAAGGATGTGGATTTTGCTTACCGGTTGCAAAACAGGCCTTTCAGTGCGGCCACGCTGAAACAAACAGGCGGGAATGTATTACTCACTGTTGGATTCAAAATATAAAAAACAATCATAAGATCATTAAAGGCTGTTCCGTTTTCGGTACAGCCTTTTTTTGACCGATATACCCGTGCAGCAGGTACTTATGTATATTTTCCTAATTATCCGGTCTGGCCCCTGATTGGTATTGAATTTGCCTGTAGGTAGCGATTACGTATTTTTACAAATAAATAGCTGAGTCTGAAGCGGTTTAAAAAAATACTGAAATGGTTTTTTCTCTGTTTACTGCTGCTGATCACAGGGGTCTATATTTTTATTCAAACCCCCTGGGGGCAGAACTGGATCGTAAGGCAGGTGACCAATCGCTTATCAAAAGACCTGCAGACCCGGATCACGATCCGGCATGTTGATTTTTCCCTTTTTGATAAAATGCATCTGGAAGGTTTGTTACTAGAAGACCGTACAGGTGATACCCTGCTCTATGCCGGGGATATGAAAGTGCGGATCACAGATTGGTTTTTCCTTAAAAAAGAAATTGAATTGAAATATGTTGGGTTGGAAAACGCAGTCGTGAAATTCCAACGCACAGATTCTGTCTGGAGACAACAATTCATCTTTGACTATTTCTCCTCATCTTCCACAGATACCAGCACCAAGAAAAAAAGCGGTATAAAACTGAACCTCAAAAAAGCGGAACTGAAGAACGTCAGCTTCATTAAAAAAGACGCCTGGCTTGGAGAAGATATGCGTATCAGGGTCGGATCACTGACCCTGGATGCCAACAACCTGGGACTTACCGGCAACAGGTTTGAGATCAACTCACTTCAGGTCACTAATCCGGAAGTATCGCTTTACAGTTATACCAAACTGAAACCTGACGGAATAAAAAAAACAACCCGCAATCAGGCAGATACTGCTACGGTCTGGAACCAGGCCAGGACCGTATTCAAGATCGGGGAACTGAAGATCGTAAATGGTACTTTCCGTACAGACCGGCAGACGGAACGGCCGCCTCTCGCCTATTTTGATGGTCTACATATTCTTTTCACCAGTATCAATGCCAACCTGAATAATTCCACATTTACCGGCGATACCGTTTTCTCCAAATTACAGATCACTGCCAGAGAAAGAAGCGGACTGGAGGTAAAGAATCTGTCAGCGGACATGAAAATGACCCCCCAGGGCATGACATTCAACAACCTGGACCTTCAGACCAACAACAGCCAGTTGCGGAATTATTTTTCCATGTCCTACAATGACATGAGTGAACTGGGGAATTATATTCATAAAGTAAAAATGTCGGCCAAGTTTGATGACTCCCATATAGACAGTGACGACATTGCTTTTTTCGCACCGGCCATGGCGGACTGGAATAAACGGATCGCATTAAAAGGGAAAGTACGGGGTACCGTGGATGACCTTGTCGGAAAAGACCTTTTGTTACAGGCCGGCAACAATACATTATTGAACGGTGATATTTCACTGACCGGACTCCCGGATATCAATCAGACATTCATTGATTTTAAAGCCAACGATTTCCGCACAGTCTATTCCGATGCAGTACAGATCATACCGGCGATCCGTAAAATCAAAAGTCCGGATCTCAGTAAGATCGGGTATCTCACTTTCTCCGGCAGTTTTACAGGATTCATCAACGATTTTGTAACGTATGGTACGATCCAGACCAATCTGGGAACGATCCGCAGCGACCTGAATATGAAATTACCTGCCGGACAGGATCCCGTCTATTCAGGTTCCATATCCACCGACAATTTCAGACTGGGCGAATTCCTGGGTGATAAAAACATTGGCCTGGTATCCATGACCGGTACGGTAAAAGGAAAAGGCTTTAGTGAAAAAACAAGGAACACCCTGGTAGATGGCAATATCCGGTATGCCGATTATAATAACTACCGGTATAATAATATCAATGTAAGAGGGAAGCTGGATAAGAAACTGTTTGATGGCACTGCTATAATCAATGATGAACACCTGAAACTGGACATGTCCGGAGTGATCGATTTCAACAGTAAGTCACCGCGATTCAACCTGATGGCCACAGTAAATAAGGCCAACCTGAAGGACCTGCATCTCACCAGGGACAGTATTGATTTCAGGGGAATACTGAATTTTAATTTCACCAGCAGTACGATCGACAACTTCCTGGGAGAAGCCCGTATCACAGATGCCGAACTGCTCAAGAACGGGACTCCCCTTCCTTTTGATTCACTCATCATCACTTCTTCCTTTGCAGACAGTGTGAAAACACTTTCCGTTGTTTCCAATGAACTCACGGGCACGGTCAAAGGGGATTTCAGCCTGGCGGAGCTGCCGGATGCATTTACTTATTTTCTCAGCCGCTATTACCCGGCCTATATCAAACCGCCCGCCATACAGCCACGTAACCAGGATATCCATTTCGACATCAATACATACTATGTTGATGAATATGTGAAAATGCTGGCACCAGGGATCACCGGATTCGATAATAGTCATTTTGAAGGTACGCTGAACCTGGCACGGAATGAGCTCCTCTTTACAGCCGATGTACCACAATTGCATTATAAACAATACAATTTTGACAACGTAAAATTCACGGCAGCGGGCAACTACGACAGTCTGGTCCTGAACGGGAAAACAAACAATATCCGGATAAACGACAGCCTGAATATTCCTGCAGCTGATTTCACGATCCATGCGCGGAATGATTCTTCCCGGGTGAGTATACATGCCGGGGCCAATCAGAATGTGGAGAAAGGCGACCTGAATGCACTGGTACAGACCTATACAGATGGGGTCCGGATCGATATGGACCGGTCGTCATTTACGATTAACGGTAAGTTATGGACCATTGATGATGGCGGTGAACTCATCTTCCGGAAGAACAACCCGGCCCAGGGTGACCTGATTTTATCTGAAGGAGAACAGAAAATTGTGATGAAGACCCGGCCTTCCGAGGTGGGGAATGGCAGTGACCTGAAAGTAGAACTGGTCAATGTGAACCTGAATGACTTCGCCCCTTTCTTTCTGCCCAATAACCGGCTGGAGGGATTGCTGTCCGGTAATATCCTGGTGGAAGACATGGGGGACCATATGCTGCTGACATCTGATGATATTGCCACGCGTTATTTACGGATGGACAATGATTCGATCGGCGAACTGCGTGCCAGTGTGGAATACAACAGCAAGGAGAATGAATTAAAAGTAAAAGGGAATACTGTCAACCAGGAAAGTTACCTGGGGTATGACATCAACCTTTTCTTCGGGGATGAGGAGAAAGCCAAAAAGAATATCATGGCACTCAAGGCCCGCACCTTCCCGATCAAGGTACTGGAGCGTTTCCTGGGTACCCTTTTCTCCGACATGCAGGGATTCCTTACCGGGGATATTGATATCAGTGGTCCTTTTGATGATCTGGGAGTCACCGGCAAGGGTCGTTTGAAAGAGGCAGGGCTGAGGGTCAACTTTACCCAATGCTTCTATAAGATCCAGGATACGGATATCGAGCTTACGAAAGAAAAGATCGACCTGGACGGCATTATACTAACTGATACCATTACACGAAATCCGATCTATATCACCGGCGGCATCGATCATCAGTCCTTCCGGAACATGTTCTACGACCTGGATATTTCGACCCGCAAACCCGGCTCTTCGGTCAGGGATGGCGATAAAGCGAACAAACCGGTACAATTACTGAACACGACATTCAAGGACAACCAGACCTTTTATGGCAATGTCAAGGGAACCGGCGTATTGCAGTTACGGGGCCCTCAGTCGGAGATGGTAATGACCATCAATGCCAATGCTTCAGAAAAAGACAGCAGTTATATCACCTTACCGCCTTCCACCAGCCGGGAAAGCGGGATCGCCGATTTTCTGATCGAACGGAAATACGGACGCGAAATGAGTGAGGCTGACCTGAGCAATAATGCCACCAATATCATCTATGATGTGGAAGTAACCGCCAATCCAATGGTCACTGTAAAAGTGATCCTGGATGAACTTACCGGTGATGAGATCAAAGGGAAAGGGTCCGGCACCCTGAAAATCCGATCCGGAACCGCAGAGCCTTTGTCACTGCGTGGCCGTTTCGATATTGATCAGGGCAACTACCTGTTCACCTTCCAGTCCTTTTTCAAAAAACCCTTTGAGATCAGGAAGGGTTCAGAGAATTATATTGAATGGAACGGTGACCCGTATGATGCCAATATTAAATTCGAGGCAGTTTATAAGGCCGATAATGTGAGCTTTGCCCCGCTGGCCAGTTCCCTGAACCTGACATCCAATATCAGTAATACCCGTGGGGATGTGTATGTGGTGGCCACCCTGACCGATAAACTATTTAAACCACAGATCAATTTTGCCCTCGACTTCCCCTCCAACAGTGTGGCCCGTACAGATCCTGAACTGACACTGCTTGTTCAGCAGATGCAAAAGAATCTGAATGAGATCAACCGGCAGGTGACTTACCTGATCGTATTCAACAGTTTTGCCCCGAGTGAGCTGGCCGGTGATGTAACCGGGGCCAACCTGGGTGTGAGTACTATTTCCGGTATGCTGCTGGGTGTATTAAGTGACCAGTTAAATAAATTATTCGGTAACCTGCTCAAGAGCGATAAGTATAATATCAATTTCAATACTTCATTCTATAACCGTAACCTGGTGGATGCCAGTAAAACGGCGCTGAACCTGAGCAGTAACGTCAACTTCAGTATTGGTCGTTCCTTCTTTAACAACCGGTTTATTATTTCAACCGGGGTAGGTTTTGACGCCCCGCTAAGTCAGTCGGGACAAACGAATATCCAGCAAAACATATTATTGTTACCGGATGTGACCCTGGAGTGGCTGATCAATGAAAAAGGAACGATCCGTGCCACATTCTTCTACCGGGAAAATGCGGATTATCTGACCACGGCCTCCAACGCATCCACTACCCGGGCCCGACGGACAGGCGCCAGTATCTCTTACCGGAAAGATGTGGACAGAGTAGGTGACATCTTCAAGGGACTTTTCAAAAAGAAAAAGAAACCTGTGCAGACGCCCCCTACCCCATTTACGGATACAAAACCGGTTGCTGCTTTAAAGTCTGAGGAAGAATAATAAACTACTAATCCTGTTTTAAGATCTCATGGCCCATTTTATCCCGCTTGGTCTGCAGGTATTTTTCGTTATGTGGATTTGGACAGCTTTCGATGGGGATATTCTCTATGATCTCCAGACCATACCCAACCAATCCTACCCTTTTTTTCGGATTATTGGTCATCAGCCTGAGTTTGGTGATCCCCAGGTGGCGCAGGATCTGAGCACCCACCCCATAATCCCGCTGATCCATGGTAAAACCTAAATGAAGATTCGCCTCCACGGTATCCATGCCTTCTTCCTGGAGTTTATAGGCTTTTAGCTTATTGAGCAGACCGATGCCCCTGCCCTCCTGGTTCATATATAATATGGCTCCCTTGCCTTCTTTTTCAACCATCTGCATGGCCTGGTGCAGTTGTTCTCCACAATCGCAGCGGAGTGAGCCAAGGATATCACCGGTAAAACAGGAAGAGTGCACCCTAACCAATACTGGTTCCTCTTTTGTCCAGGTTCCCTTCATCAGGGCCATATGTTCGTTTTGTGAATTTTTCTCTTTAAAAGCCACCAGTTGGAATTCCCCGTACTGTGTGGGCATCTGTACCCGGACCACTTCTTCTATCAGGGATTCTGTATGGACCCGATATTCGATCAGGTCTTTTATAGAAATTATTTTTAATCCGTGTACACGGGCCACTTCCTCGAGCTGAGGCAGCCGGGCCATGGAACCGTCTTCATTCATTATTTCAACCAGCACGCCGCCTGGTTCAAAACCGGCCAGTCTGGCCAGATCGGTAGCCGCTTCGGTATGGCCGGCTCTGCGTAAAACCCCGCCTTTTTTGGAGATCAGGGGGAAAATATGACCCGGACGGGCCAGTTGTTCCGGTTTGGTTTCCGGGTTGATCAGGGCCAGAATCGTCTTGGACCTGTCCTGGGCAGAAATGCCGGTACCGCAGTCATCTCCCAGTAAATCAACGCTTACGGTGAATGCAGTTTCGTGCAGGGCGGTGTTTTTACGCACCATCAGGTCGAGTCCCAGCTCCTGGCAGCGCTCTTCTGGCAGTGAAGCACAGATAAGTCCGCGGCCGTATTTGCTCATAAAATTAATCAGTTCGGGGGTCGCATTCCGGGCAGCTGTCACAAAATCACCTTCGTTTTCACGGTCTTCGTCGTCCACCACTACTACTAATTTGCCCTGTTTTATGTCTTCAATTGCACTTTCTATGGTATCCAGCATCAGCTTTTTTTTACAAAAATAGAACAAACGGCCCGGGTTCTGGTTCAGGTTCGGCGGGGGCAGCGAAAAAGCCCCGGGGGCTGTCTTTCTAACACATTCCTTTTCAATAGTCGTTTGTTAATATTTGCCTATATTTAATTTGGAAATATTCCCTTTCTTTGCAACCGAAAACCAATCTTTATGCTTAAGAGAATAGTCTTTTTATTAGTTGTAGCCCTGATGGCAAGTCCCCTGCTGTTTGCCCAGATTACGACCTCCGCTATTAATGGTACGGTGAAGAATAATGCTGATGAGCCCCTGGTTGGCGCCACTATCATGGCTACCCACCAGCCCTCCGGCACTAAATACTCCACTGTTTCCCGCGCAGGTGGTCAGTTTTCTATCCAGAACATGCGTGTAGGTGGTCCTTACCTCATCGAAGTAAGTTTTGTTGGTCATGAGGCCGGTAAATTTGAAAATATTTACCTGCAGCTGGCGGAATCTTTCTTACTGAATCCTGCCCTGAACAAAACGGCTGGTGCATTGGAAAACGTAGTGTTGACCAGCGGACGTAAAAGTTCCATTTTAAATGCCAGCAGAACTGGTTCGGTTACCAATATTGGTATCCGCCAGATCAACCAGTTGCCGACGATCAGCCGTAGTATCAATGACCTGACCCGTTCTACTCCACAGGCCAGTTCTAACGGACAGTCTGTCGGTGGTGGTAACTATCGTCAGAATAATTTCACCGTAGATGGTGCAGATTTCAACAATAGTTTCGGTATTGGTAATAACCTGCCGGCCGGTGGTACCCCTATCTCCCTGGATGCCCTGGAAGAGATCTCTGTGAATATCACTCCTTTTGATATCCGTCAGACCGGTTTTATCGGTAGTGCGGTAAACGCAGTAACCCGCTCCGGTACAAATACATTCACCGGTTCTGCATATACTTATTGGAGAAATCAGAACCAGCGTGGTTACAAAGTGGGCAATACCACTTTTACCCGTCCGAATGAAGAATTTAAGCAGGTTGGTTTCCGTATCGGCGGTCCGATCATCAAGAATAAACTGTTCTTCTTCTTCAACTATGAAAAAGAAACACAGCCCAAGACTATTCAGACACTGATCGCTTCATCAGCCACTGCCGCATTCGGAAGTTCTCCGAATATTGCCCGTCCTTCTGCTGACTCATTACGTTATATCAGCCAGTACCTGGCCGATAAATACGGATATGTTACAGGACCCTGGGACAATTACACCCCTGATATCGAAAGAACCAAGGTGATGATGCGCCTCGACTGGAACATAAACAGCAAGCATCGCCTGAATGTACGTTACAGCCAGGTAGAAGGCGGAGAGCCCAACGGCCCCAGTTCCTCTACTACCGGCGCCGGTTTCACCTATTCTGGTGGTCTTGGACGTACCAACAATAACTCCCTGTGGTATAAGAATTCAAACTATTTCCAGGGTGCAAATCTGTACTCCCTGGCAGCAGAACTGAACTCAAACTGGGGTAAGTTATCGAACACTTTACGTGGTACCTATACGTATCAGAATGACTCCCGTGAAACAGACAGCCAGATCTTCCCCTTCGTGGATATCCTGAGTACTACAGGTGTTTCGGCTTCTGCCCCATACACGTCTTTTGGTTATGAGCCCTTCAGCTTTGGTAACCTGCGGAAAGTAAAGACCTATTCAGTGATCGATAACCTGAGTTGGACCAGTGGCAAGCATGCCTGGACCGTAGGTGGTCAGTTTGACCTGAGTGAAACCATCAACGGTTTCCAGCGTTTCGCCACCAGCTACTATGTATTCAATACCTGGTCTGATTTCGCCAATGGCCGTGATCCCCGCGATTTCGCCATTACCTATTCCCTGTCTAAGAATTTTGCCCCGGCATTCTCTTCGTTCAAATTTGCCCAGCTTTCTTTATATGGACAGGATGAGATCACTGTTAACCGTAATTTCCGGATGACCTTTGGACTGCGTGTTGATCGCGCTACTTACCCTGATGTTCCCCAGATCGTTGAACACCCCCTGGTATCTGCTATGACATTTGCCGGTGGTGTGAAAATGAATACCGGGTTACTGCCTTCTACCCGTCTGATGTGGTCTCCCCGCTGGGGCTTTAACTGGGATCTCTATGGAGACCGTTCCCTGCAGATCCGTGGTGGTACAGGTGTATTCACCGGTAAGGTTCCCTTTGTATGGATCGTGAGCCAGTCTGGTGACAATGGTATGATCCAGATCACGCAGTCATTTAACGGACTTGCTAATAACGTGAACCGTCCGTTCAATCCTGATCCGGCTGCTTACCGTCCGGCAAGTGTGCCTCAGGCAGGTACCATCGTACCCGGTACTGTTACAGCCCTGGATCCTGAATTCAAATTCCCCCAATCGTGGAAATCTACCCTGGCGATTGATACCCGTTTGCCTGGTGGTCTGATCGGTACTTTAGAAGCGATCTTCAATAAAGACCTGAATACCGCATTCTTCAGCAATCCGAATCTGGCCAGTCCTTCTAACCTGAATGTAGCCGGATATCCTGATAACAGGACCATTTACGGAGCAACCGTTCCTACCCGTTTCATCAACACACTTAGTGCTGCAGGTATACCTACAGTCGGTGGAACCTCTGCTTTTAACCCGATCCTGATCACCAATGGTAATAAAGGCTATTATTTCTCCCTGACTGCTAAAGTGGAGAAGCCGTTCTCCAAAGGATTCTTTGCTTCAGTAGCTTACACTAAATCAATGGCCGGTAACCTGCACGATGGTGGTGGTGACCAGCCCCAGTCAGCCTGGCAAGGTACTGCTACCGTTAATGGAGCCAACTCTTCACCCCTCGGCTATACAGACTATGTACTGCCTGACCGTGTAGTAGCTTTATTATCTTACCGCAAAGAATACCTGAAACACCTTGCTACCACTGTATCCCTGATCTATAATGGTGGTATCTCCGGCCGTTTCTCTTATGTATATGGAGCCGATTTCAACCGTGATGGTGTAACGGGTAATGATCTTATCTACATCCCGACCAAGGCTGAAGTAACGACCATGCAGTTCCAGAGCCAGACCGTTAATGGTGTGGTATACGACCAGAATGCACAGCGCACCCTGTTCGAAAACTATATCGGTCAGGACAAATACCTGAGAGCTCACCGCGGACAGCATGCAGAGCGTAATGGTGCACAAATTCCCTGGCTGAACCGGGTGGACGTAAAACTTATGCAAGATCTGTTCACTAAAGTGGGTAAGAACAAAAACACCGTTCAGTTCACTGTCGATATTTTCAACGCTGGAAATATCATCAACGCTGACTGGGGTAAATTCAAAT